>NZ_JBAWAZ010000062.1:0-18317 GCF_049589555.1 Trichococcus sp. | reverse complement strand
GGGGTGCCACAAAAATATTAAAAAGTAGTTTTGTGGCACCCCCTGTTTTGTGTACATTAAACGTAACAAATTATTTGAATCCAAAAAGAACAGGAAATAGGAACGCTACGATTCCAGTCCAGATGAAATAAACTACCAAATAACCTGTCTGCCATTTTTCTAACTTGATAAAATCGCATTTCTTCTTGAAATAAAGCACATAAAGCCACGCAAGGCCTCCTAAGTTACCCAACAAAAGCAGATTTTCTCCCAAAGCTGCTAGCTTATTAGGGGTTATACCAAAGGCCGACAAGCGGAAAATAATGGCAGATAAAGCAATCCCATCGATAATAAATGCTACAATTATTAAAGTCAGATTCAAATAATCAAACATGTTTGCCGGTTGTCGGTTATTACGTGACGAAATAACGAATAAAACCAATCCCAATACCAAAGCAAGCATAATATCAAAGGTTATTAAAAATTCTCGTTCCATAAATGGACTCTTACCGGTACTAATCATCACTATTAAGAACGCGACCATAATTGCCAAGAATAACGGACTAAATATTTTGGCTAAGATGGGCGCAAAATTTTCAACTATGCTTTTCTTTGCTTCAACTAAATAAGCAGTAATCAAGACTGCTCCACAGGCTCCATAAAATAAATAATAATTCTCCAGGAATTTTTCAGCATCGACTTGGATGGCTTTAAACATAGCCAACGTAAATAAACCTAAGGCCAATATTCCTGAGGATACCAAGACACCGTAGACAACCATTTCACCTGTAAAGCGTATAAAATTCATTCTGCCTTGGCTGCTTTGCCACTGCCTGCCTATATACGCCACTCCAACGATTAACCATAAAAATAACGGTAAATGAAGTAGGGTTAAAATTTCTGTATTATAAGGAGGAAATGACGGATAGATATTTACAATCAGTGCCGCAATGATAAAAGTCACCATAATGGTTGCCCATGTTTTCCTGCCAGCTTTTCTCTTGATAAGGAAAAACGCTGATACAAAAGGCAGAATAAATAGGCTTATATTTTTAAAATAGAAATGTTCGGCACCTGGATCACTAAATCTTAATCCAAACAACTCGGGAATTTTGATTAATGTCCCTGCCAGCAGCGTAAAAATTACTACCAGAGCAATATCGCGTCTGCTTTCTTTTTTTGCCGCGCTGTCTATAGGATCTATTAATAAGTGTTTCCACAGGTTTTCAGTATTCACTTTGGCAAACCCTTTTAAAACCGCATCCATATCACCTGAACGTTTAACACTAATTAAAAACGATTCATCCGGGGTAAGTCCCCTTGTCATTAACTCCTTGATTTCATCCCGCAGATTATCCTCTAACCCGCTGATATCTTCATCAGTGAAATTACCACGGGCTCTCAAATGATCGCGCCACAACTGAATCTGTGTTTCCATTTCAAACATATTGACCCTCCTTACGAATGACCTATTCGTTCCATCGTCCCTCACTCCAGTATTTTCCAGAAAGAATCCTTGCGGATGATCTTTCCGCCAGCGAACTCGAGCAGATCAACGCCTCGCACCTCAATATGCTGCCCTGATTTCTTCGTACCGGTGAGAGTCCACTCCGATACTCCCAAATCACCGCAGATCCAGTGATGATCCTCTCCATAATGCACATCCGGGATACCCTCGAATCGACTTGCCAGACCTGCTCTAACCTCCGCTTTTCCGACATATCGATCACCACGTGGTTTGGCGCCTCGGGGCATATAGAAGATGCAATCATCTGCGAAATAGCTCATGATGGAATCCAGGTCGTGACGGTTGAATGCTTCCAGAAAGTCCTTCAATGTTTCAACGGTTACTTGTTCAGACATATCATAACCTCCATGTATCATACTTTATTCGGAAGAGCACAGCTATTGATCTGCAAGATTGAATGAGTGCCACCGCTCTGTTATCATTTCAGTCATGAGTTAGGCGGCACGGTCTTAACTTTGGCAGGTACCTGTATGAAGACGTATAATAATAGCCAGAGGGGACGGACAACTGTTTTGTGAATGGTCTAATTAAATTATACGTTTAAGATTGCCAGCAAGCAAATTACGGCTTTTGGACGCTGATTAAGGAGGAAAGTATGAAAAACATTCAGTTCTCAATCGAAATACATGCCTCTAAAGATAAGGTTTGGGCAACGCTTTGGGAGGATGCGACATTCCGTGACTGGGCAAGTCTTATTGATGAAGGAACCTACATGAAGGGCATCATGACAGAAGGAAATGAAATCCAGTTCCTGTCGTCCGTAAATGGTTACGGTGTGACCAGTCTGATAGCAAAACTTAGTCCGAATGAGTACGTATTATTCAGGCACAATGCGGACACAAAAGAAAGCGGGCAGCAGGAACGCGAAAAAGAGTGGACCGGAGGCACAGGGAGTTATTCCCTTTCTGAAAAAAATGGCGTGACCACATTAATTGTCAAAATCGATGTTCCCCAAGAACAAGAAGAGACATTCCGTATCAGGGTTCCAGAAGCACTGGAGCGCATAAAATCGTTGGCGGAAAAAACGCAATAAGGATCAAAGGCCAACAATTCGAAAGAGCTGCCATCAAAAGGCTGCTCTTTTTTTTATTGACTCCAGTTTGTAAATTTTGGGCAACCACTCCTTTTCATAAACTTTATGCAAAAATGACATTAAATTGACAGTTACTTTTTAGTGCCATGTTAGAATCGGCTTAGTGGAGGTGTTAAGGATGATGTTTTTCACGCATGTGCAGATTGGTGAGTTTTTGTATGAACAGCTAACGAAACAAGAAATGGAAAGATTTGAACTTAAGCGCCGGGCATTCATTTATGGGAATGTCAAACCGGACATTACGAAGATGGTTTTTTTGAAGCACCAATTTGCTCATACCTATGATTTGTTTTGTGACCAGGTTAACATTGTGATGGATGATTCACACACCGACCAGGAACGCTCGGTCGCTTTAGGGGTGGTTTCCCATTTTCTCTGTGATTTTTTCTGTAAAGTCCATGCGAAGAAACCCTATAACGAGTACTCGCTCTGGAAGCATTTCTGGTACGAATGGGAGCTCCATTCCGTAGTACGCCAAGACCTTTTCGGCAGGGATTTTTCCGAAAGGCAGTATATCCTCGATCCTCAGGGACAGCAGCATAGTTCTTTGACTGGAACCAGCACAAACAAAATCGGTGAGGAAGACAACGGTGAAGACAACTATCTGTATCTGGTCGACTTGCTTTATCAATACTATGACAGGGAAGAGAGTTTTGATACAGACAAAGATTTTGCTTTTTACGCAATCAATAAGACATTTGCAAAAATTTTCGGCAGGGAGATTTTTCTGATCAAAGATCCGGATAGTCAGGGAATCAGTGATTGCTCCGAATCCGGAAAAGTTGCAGAATGGCCAAATGGAAAAGTCGCTGTGTAGGAGAGAAATATGAGAATAGCTATCTTTACAGATACGTTTTTGCCGCAGGTGAACGGCGTTACGAATACGCTCGGACGAATGGGCGAGTATCTTGAATCGAAAGGCATTGCATACATATTCATAACGCCGGAACAGAAAAAGGATGGCAACCTACCGTTTAACACAGAAAGTTTCTTCTCGTATCCTTTGTTCATTTATCCGGAGTGCAGATTTGCTGTACCGAATATGCTCAGATTGAACAAACGGCTTGATGCGTTTCAACCAGATGTCATTTTATCAATGACAGAATTTAACATGGGATTGGCAGGATTGGCCTATGGGAAAAAACGAAAAATCCCTGTCGTGACGAATTATTCGACTAATTTCGGGACGATCCTAAATTCGTACAACTTGAATGTGCTGGGAAATGCGTTGGAAAAATATCTCGCCTGGTTCCACAATGAAGCGGATATGACCCTGACACCCTCAGTAGAGTCGCAAAAAAAACTCGAAAATATGGGGGTTCCCAAAACAGCATTGTTTAAGCGGGGCATCGATTTTGACCGGTTTGATCCTCGACATCGAAATAGCCAGTATCGTCAGGAAGCAGGCTTTGACGATAAAGTAGTCTTGTTGTATGTCGGACGGCTCTCCCCGGAAAAGGATCTCGACATCATAAGGGATGCGATGCATCGCCTGAATGGCAACTATCAGGATCAGATCGCCCTGGTCATAACCGGTGAAGGGCCGATGTCTGCCGAATTGAAAAAAACCATGCCCGCCAATGTCTTGTTCACGGGTTACAAGAAAGGCGGGGAGTTGGCGGAGATTTATGCTTCGTGTGATGTTTTCGCATTTCCGTCATCATTCGAGACTTTCGGCAACGTTGTCCTTGAGGCTTTTGCATCCGGACTTCCGGTGGTCGGGGTTGCCGAAGGGGGCGTGAAGGGGCTAATTAAGCATGGGGAAAATGGTTATCTGGCGGAACCGAGAGACGTCGACAGTTTTGTCGCGTGCCTTGAAAAAGTGATCACAAATGAGTTCTTAAGGAAACGGTTCGGTACGAATGGCCGCGCGTATGCAAAAACAAACTCCTGGCAGGCAGTTTTTGATGATCTGATGAACATCTTTGAAAGTTTGCAGGATACCTTTGACCAAAGCAATAACGATACTAAAGCAGCGAACTGAATGGATAGGACCGACTGCCGCATGAACCAGGATGGGATGACATATGGACAATGGGAATAATGAAGTGGCCGCAAAAGGAAACAAAGAGTCGTTTGCTTTTGCAGAAGGCGTGTACGCCCTAAGGTTTCCTTTGTCCTTCGTAATGAAGCCAAAATTGAACCTGGTGTATAACAAAGGGAACTCCAAGGCCAAAGGCGAAATCAGTATTTTTGGTCAAAAGAAAAAGTTGAAATTAGTGGAGCATCATGACAATCAATTCGTTTTTGTTCTGCAAATCGATAGTATCATGATTGACTTAGTCATTCGTTTTTACAAGAAGGATGCCTTTGAGGGTTTTGTCGATACCCCGATAGGGCATATTTTTTTATCAGGAAGGTACTTAAATGGCAGATAGGACTAGCAATGGTAAAGGACCTTTTGAGATCAAGTACGATGATGCAAAAGGCTTATTCGATATCCGGATATTCCAGAAGCACATGCTCGGAACGAAACTGACCGCCCGCATCGGCAAACAGGAAGCCATCCTTGTGAAGGCGGAACAAAAAAAAGGCCGTGACCATGAGGGGCAATATGATTTCTGGCGTCTGGAATATGCCTCGCAAAAGAATGAGGACAGGACTATCACTTGCACGATGACGATCAGAGACAGTTATACCGTATTCGAAAGCGAGCTCAATTATGAAGTGAAGGGGAAGAAAAACAAGTATCTTTATGGTGATCCCTACATTTCATTCCCGAGTTTCGAAGGGGACAAATGGGATGAGAATTGTTCCTGCTTTTCTTTTAAAAGACAGGCACCGTTCAATTATCCCGAATTATGGCAGGGGAAAATAACGGACAGCCTGCGTGAGGGGAAAAACAGTCCGCTGATAGCCGCCAATAAGAAGTTTGAAACGATCGTACTGTCGCCATTGAATCATCTGATGTTCAATACCGTAGCGGTGAACCACTTGCCGGGCCGGGTCAGATGCGGTATTCCGCGGGCAGTCAACAAAATCGAAAAAGGCACAAAAACAGCAACAATCCTCGTATATGGGATCGGAATCAACAAAACAATCGATTGCTGGGGAGCGCTGCTGAGGGAGCATCACGGAGTTGACCGGATCGAAAAAGATGCGGATGTCCTGCTTAAATACATCAGTTACTGGACGAATGCCGGATCAGCCTATTGGTACGACACATACAAAAAAACGTCCTATGAAGAAACGTTAAAAAAGCTGAGAGATCATCATAAGATGCTCGGGCTTCATTTCGGGAGTTATCAACTGGATTCCTGGTGGTACAGGAAAGAAGGGGACGATTACACTTCGGGCATCATCGAATGGGAGCCGAAGAGCGCTACCAATGCCAAGAATTTTAATTCCATGCTCCCGTTTAAAGAAAAACTCAAAAAAGTTGATTTGTTTCAGGAAAACAGTCTGTCCTACGTCCAGTCCTTTTTGAAGAAACCCATCGGCTGTCATTTCAAACAGCTCGCCAAGGATTCTGTCTATTTCAAAAATGCACCGGAAGATTTCATCGTTGAGGATTTTCCGATCCCCAAAAATAAAATGATTGCAGAAAAGTTGTTTCTGGAAATTTTCAAGCATCCCAGGTGGAATCTGGCTTATGTTGTCCACGATTGGTTGTCCTTCATGAATGATCGGCATTCAGCATTCAGAGATCTGGAGGTGAGCAGCGATTACTTTACTGGGCTTGACCAGGCGTGCAGGCAGATCGATGCGCCAGCGAACGAAAGGGGATTTTTGTCCGTCCAATTGTGCATGAGCCAGCCCCATATGACATTGGAAAGTGTGCGTCTGGCTGCGGTGACAACCATCCGAAGTACCTCGGATTCTGACAGCTTTTTTGTCGAAGGGACAAAACGATGGTGGTGGAATCTCTACTCTTCCAAGCTGATACAGGCGCTTGGAAAATATGCTTTTTACGACAACCGCTATTCCTCGAAAAGCCATGTTCATCCGCTGTCGGCTTATTCGAAATTCGAATTTATCTGGATAGGGCTTTCTTGTGGGCCCCTTGGCATCGGCGATGAAATAGGCAAGGAGAACGTGGAACTGATCCGTCGCTGCATCAAAAATGACGGTGAAATTATTAAACCCGACATCCCGGCCGCCCCGCTGGACAAGTGCTTTCTTTACAACCCGTACACAATCAAAAACGATAAGGGAGTGGCGGTCGCTTCCTACTCGAAAATCAAAGCGGCCAGATCCTGTGCCCAAGCAGAAACACAATACTACCAAGTATTTTATCTGCTTGTGTTCAATACCCATCCCTTTGGCCGAAAAGTCGACTTTTCACTCAGATTGGATGAGCTCATCCCAGCGCCGGCAAAAGAATACATCCTCTATAATTATTTTACAAAGGAAATAAGAAAAGTATCCCTTGATCAGGATTGTGACTATCCTATAAAACGCCGAGTGTTCTACTATGAAATCATCGCTCCGATCGAAAAGGGGATTGCTGTTTTAGGGGATGTATCAAAACATGTCTCAATGAGTGGACAGTTGGTTGACAGCATCATATTTGGTGATGGAAGATGCGATATCATGATTAAGTATGCCGAGGAATCGGAGATTTCACGCTATCTTTTTTATCTGGAAACCAAGCCGAGTAATGTATTGTTGAACGGAACAGTTGTCGGTTATGAATATAAACAGGAAAAACTTGAGATTCACTTGGATTGGAAAAACGCCGATCTGAATATCAATCAAAATCAAAAACTGACGATCATCTATTAGGATCCGTGTAAAAAATGCCTCGCACAAACGGGTGTGATTGAACAGAGGGGGTTTGACTCATGAAAATCGCAATAGCAGGTACAGGATATGTAGGACTGTCAAATGCAGTCCTTTTAGCGCAGCATAATGAAGTAATTGCACTCGACATACTGCAGGAAAAGGTCACCATGATCAACAACAGGAATTCGCCGATCATGGATAAGGAAATCGAAGAATACATGCAGACAAAGGAATTGAATTTGACTGGTACGACGGATAACTATCTGGCATACAAGGATGCCGAATATGTGATCATTTCCACGCCGACCAACTACGATCCGGAAAAGAACTACTTCAACACCAGGACAGTTGAGGCGGTAATCGCCACGGTTCTTTCCATCAATCCGGATGCAATCATGATCATTAAGTCGACAGTACCAGTGGGATATACGGAAAAAGTAAAAGCCATGTTTGAAACGGACAATATCATCTTTTCGCCGGAATTCCTTAGAGAAGGAAAAGCGCTGCAAGACAACCTTCACCCTTCCAGAATCGTTGTTGGGGAAAGGTCTGAACGTTCCGAAAAATATGCAAAGCTGATGACTCAGGGCGCGATAAAAAGGGACATTCCGATTTTATATACAAATTCAACCGAAGCAGAAGCTATCAAGCTATTTGCCAATACCTATTTGGCCCTCCGTGTGGCTTATTTCAATGAACTCGATTCCTATGCGGAAATCAGGGGGATGGATACCCGCCAGATTATTGAAGGGGTTGGATTGGACCCACGAATCGGTTCCCATTATAACAATCCCTCATTTGGATATGGCGGCTATTGCCTGCCAAAGGATACCAAACAGCTTCTGGCGAACTATTCGGATGTTCCTCAGAATCTGATGTCTGCAATTGTGGACGCAAACAGGACGAGAAAAGACCACATTGCCGAAATGATCCTGAAGAGGGAGCCGAATATTGTGGGCATTTACCGCCTGACGATGAAGATGGATTCGGATAATTTCCGACAGTCGGCTATCCAGGGAGTAATGAAGCGGCTGAAAGCCAAGGGGATTGAAGTGGTGATATTTGAGCCATCCTTGGAGCAGGAGGATTTTTTCCGGTCCAGGGTGATCAAAGATTATGAGGAGTTCAAGGAAATCTCGGATGTAATTGTAGCGAACCGTCTGAGCGATGAATTGGTTGATGTCAGGGAAAAGGTATACACGAGAGATATTTGGGGCAGGGACTGATAATTCATGTGGATCACTATGGTTTTGAAAACCTATATGAAAGAAGCACGCAGGGATTATTTTGAGCGGTTTATACCGACATGGCATGGAGCGCAGTTCGTATTCCTATACTTGACCTTATTTATTTTGCTCATGACTGGCGCACTAAGTTTAGCCTTAGGGGAATATCCGGATTTTCAAACGCTCAAGGGCTTCGTGCAAAATCCACTATCGGAACTAAGCTTTATATTTTTTTTGCAATGATGAAGTTATCCAGCCATGTGAACCAAAGAAGCCATAAGTTGAAAAATGATTGAGACAAATGGGTAAGCTAAAAATTTGGGCACATTGGTGCATGGGTAGTATGATGAAGCTACGAATAAATATTAAGAGGAGTGGTATGATGGCGGCATATGAATTACCAAAAGTGTGGCAGTGGGAAGAAGAAAATTCAAATAAAGTTGGCAACCGTCCAACAGCCGGCAGCCGTTTCGAACAAAAATTACCAGTCGGAGAGGCTCCGTTCCAACTTTATTCATTAGGAACACCCAACGGCATCAAAGTAACGATCATGTTCGAAGAACTGAAGGAACTGGGTGTAGAGGGCGCAGATTATGACCTGTACACTATTAATATTGGGGAAGGCGACCAGTTTGGTTCGGATTTCGTCGAAATCAATCCCAACGCCAAAATTCCGGCGCTTGTTGATCAAAGTCTAAGTCCGCGTGTGGAAATTTTTGAATCAGGCTCCATTCTGCTTTATTTAGCTGAGAAATTTGAGCAACTGATTCCGACTGATATCCATGGCCGGACCGAAACCCTTAATTGGTTATTTTGGCAAATAGGGGCAGGGCCCTATGTTGGGGGAGGCTTCGGTCACTTTTTCGCCTATGCTCCGGAGCCTATGCAATACCCGATCGATCGCTTCACGATGGAGACGAAACGTCAGCTGGATTTGCTCGATAAAACCTTAGCGCAACGACCTTATATAGCTGGCGATAGCTATACCATCGCGGATATTGCCATCTGGTCCTGGTACGGTCGTTTAGCTTTAGGGAAACTATACAAAGGATCTTACGAATTCTTGAATCTGGATGAATACCCGCACCTCTTGGAATGGGCCAAACGTATTGCAGAACGACCAGGTGTTCAAAGAGGTCTGGCAGCGGAATACCAGCCGCTTGGGGAGTAGTTCAGGGAAATAATGCACTGATAATAGGGTTGGTTGCTTATTTTTGACACTGAAAAAAATCAGTCCTCCATTCTACCTGTTTGCATGCAATGGTGGCGTTGACAATCCGTCTCCGAAAAATTATAATCAAATGATATTAACAAAATAGATAATCCTCTTTTTGCCACCGGGTAAAGAGTTCAAGGTGTTCAGAAACATTCCGTTAGGTCTTTGAAGGAGTGTTTTCGGGACACCTTTTTTATTTTGGAAGGAGTGTAACATGGAAAAAACATTACTGAGGGATTTCTCGAAGTACGTCAGCCTGAATATTTTGGGGATGATCGGTGTATCATTCTACATTTTGGCCGACACCTACTATATAGCCAAGGCATTGGGGGCTACCGGGATTGCGGCACTGAATTTCGCCATACCGGTCTTCAGCATCGTCCATGGCATCGGCTTGATGATTGGCATCGGCGGGGCAGCCCGTTTCGGTATCTTGAAATCCCAAAACAAACACAAAGAAGCTGAAGCGGTTTTCGCAGGAGCGCTCAAGCTAGGCACTCTGGCAGGCCTGCTGTTCGCTGCGCTCGGGTTGTTCGGATCAAGGGCATTGTCATCGGTTTTGGGTGCCGATGCGGTCACGTTGCCTTTGACACATCCCTACATGGCCACGATTATGGTGTTTGCGCCATTTTTCATCCTGAACAATACGGTCCTGGCTTTCGTCCGGAACGACAATAATCCCAGACTGGCCATGCTGGCGATGCTCGGCGGCAGTGTTTCGAACGTGATCCTGGATTACATTTTCCTGTTCCCGTTCAAAATGGGGATGTTCGGTGCCGCCTTTGCGACAAGTCTTGCCCCAATCATCAGTTTGGGCATCCTCTCAATCCATTTCGCAAGAAAGAAATCCCGGCCCGCTATTTTGAAGCACAAGCTGACGCGTCCGGCGATCAAGGACATCCTCAATCTGGGATCTTCCACTTTCGTCATGGAAGTGTCCTCGGCGGTCGTGCTTACGACCTTCAACCTGTTGATTTTGGGGCTTGAGGGAAACAAAGGGGTTGCCGCCTACGGGATTGTCGCGAACATTGCCTTCGTGGCGGTCGCGATCTTCACTGGGCTGGGTCAGGGTGTGCAGCCCCTCATCAGCAAATACTATGGGTTGAAGGATCGCAAGACGGTCCGGCGCGTGAACCGCTATGCTTTGTTGACGGCGGGGTTCATCGCTGCTTTGATCTACTTGGGGACCTTCTTCAATTCGGAGGCGCTGATCGGTCTGTTCAACAACGAAAATGATCCGGTGATACTCAAGTTGGCGGACAGCGGAATGAAAATCTATTTTCTTGGATTTTTCTTTGTCGGAATCAACATCGTGACGGCGATGATCCTCAGTGCAACCGAAAAGGCACGCGCCGCCTTTGTCCTTTCGATTTTGAGGGGACTTGCGGTCATCGTGCCGATGGCGATTGTATTGAGCAGCCTTTGGGGTATGACGGGCATCTGGTCGGCGTTTGTGCTTTCCGAGCTGATCGTCGCCGGCTTTGCGCTCTATTTAGCGAACGCCACCGAAAAGGGAGCTGTTGCATATGGAAGCACTGACTGAAGCAGACAAAGCTGAATCACTGAAATCCTTCCAATCAACGATCCAAAAATCCGAAAATGCGTTGAGCAGCATGACCGATAAAGGCGTCAACACGACCTTGGTGGCGAAACGGCTCCAGGCGCTCCGCATCGGATTGGCTGTGCTGGAACAAGATTGGAACGAAAAGCCCCATCCTTACACCCACGAGGACTTGGCGGAAGCCCATATCCTGCTTGCCGGTTTACTGCCCTCAATTGAAGGCATCTACGCCAAATCGAAGCCGGGCAGCCCGCAGAAAACCCTTCTGGAAAGAAGGATAAAGTCGCTGGAACTGGCACTTCAGGCGATGGGTGATAGCACTGATAAAGATCTCAGCTAATAAAATTATCATAGAAAAAACTCCTCGAACAGTGTTTCGGGGAGTTTTTTTGGATATTCGCAAAAGTTCGCAAAACTAAAGATATGTGCGATAATCTTTGTGAAACTAAATATGTTGTCGTTGAAAAGAGAGAACGGTCATCATTTCTATGAGAATTATCAAAGCAAACAAAATACATTCAGATAGGAGAAAGCACATGGGAAAAGTTATTCTAGGCCTGACCATTTCTTTGGATGGATTTGCGGAGGATAGTAAAGGCAGTGTCAATACGTTGTATGCAGATTTGGATTTGCTGAAGGAAACGGAAGTCATGAAGGAGTCGATTTTGACGACTGGTTCGGTTGTGATGTCCAAAAAGGAATATGGAATGGCGGAGGATCCAGATTGGTATGTGGATTATGAGTATAAAGTTCCGATATTTGTCTTTACCGATAAAGCTCCAGAAAAACATCCAAAAGAATCAGACAAGGTAACTATTATGTTTGTAACAACTGGCGTCGCTGATGCAATCCTCCAAGCCAAAGCGGCAGCGGGTGAAAAAGATGTGAATATCATAGGCAGCGCACTGACCACACCGCTCTGTTTGAAAACCGGTTTGATCGATGAATTGCAAGTTGATATCGTGCCTTGGTTTTTGCGGACTGGATTTCGGCCATTTGAGGACCTTGATAATAATGATATTAAGCTGGAAAGGGTGAAGTTGGTTGGACTCCCGGCCGGCAGAACGCACATCAGCTATAAGGTAATGAACGAAAAGTAGGAAGCCGAATAATGTATGCTTCTGCTAAACAAGAAAGCGACTCGATTTGAGTCGCTTTTTTCAATGTAAGCTTTCATAAATTTGAGGAACAAATATCACACATTTTTGAAATATATTGTCTATTGGGCTATGATATTTGAAAGGGGGTTCAGGAATGGGGAAAGTAGAACTTTTTTTATTACCAGTAATCAAACGAATCGTATTTTTTTTCGTACCATTATGGTTGCTCCTGTTCGTAGTGTACGAGTTAATTTTTGATCTCGACATGGGGAATGCTTGGCACAGCCTCACCTTTTATATATCTCTGATCAGCCTTACGAACTTCGGAGGCTATCGCCATAAAATGATGGAGGAGCCAGTCCCGGACTTCGAAATGCAAGGATATCAGCAATGATATGCTAAAATAATAGTGAATAGGTGAATTCAAAATATGCAGAAAGAGACGATGTATATGGAAGAATTTAAAATAGAAAAAGAGCACAGACTCACGCTGGAACTTGTAAAAGAACTCTGGTCAAAAACCTACAATACCGATGGAAAGCCTGATTGGTCACACATCTTACCCTATTATGACGACAATATTTACTTTAGAGATACAATACAGGAAATCAGAGGTATTGTGGAATTCAAGGAAATGACGGATAGACTGACAGAACGCTCAAAAGATTTGAATATGAAATTAGTTAAAGTTGTGCAACAGGGGAATGATATATTCATCGAATGGGAGATGACAATCAGCTATAAGAAATATCCTAGCTCCATCTTATACGGTATTTCAAGGTTAACCATAAATGAGCATGGTAAAATTATTGAACAACGAGATTATTATGATCTGTGGGGGGATATATTTGATAACATTCCGGGATTCGGTAAAAAGTACAGAAAATTCATGAAGAAAAAATTTGGGTGACAACATGAAAAATAATGGGATAAAATTCGCGAAATATTTTAAAGAATATCGTTTGTTCAATGTGCTGGCCATGATAAAAAACAACTCCAAAAGCCCATTGATTTGTTTGGATGATTGCAAGGGCAAGCTGGTTGTCATAACTGGGGCTACTTCCGGAATCGGCTATGCCACTGCCAGAAAGTTTGCCTCAAAAGGCGCTGATTTGATTTGCATCAACAGAAACAAAGAGCGCTCAGAAGCTTTGAAACATGAAATTGAGAGCGCGTACAAAGTGAAGTGTGATTATATTTTGGCTGATTTCAGCAGCATGGATGATACACATCAAGCGGCTAATAGTTTGTTGGAACTGGAGAAACCAATTGATATCATCATTCATAATGCTGGCATTTATCTTACAAAGCGACAAATCACTTCAACTGGAATCGAGAAAGTCTTTATGGTCAACTACCTTTCGTCTTTCATCATGAACGACATCTTAAAAGAGAAACTAAAATCCCAGGGGAAATGCCGTATCATCTTGGTAAACTCAGAAGGGCACCGCTTTGCGGCTTGGGGGATGCGTTTTGACGATTTGGATTGGTCAAAAAGACGTTATTCCGGTTTGAAAAGCTACGGTGCAGCCAAACTCGCTGAACTCTTAGCGATGATAAAATTTGATGAGTATTTCCGAGGGTCGGGCGTAACCATCAATGCGATGCATCCCGGAGCTGTAAAAACAGCCACAGGACAGGATAATGGTCCATTATACAAGTGGTTCAAGAAGAATGTATTGGACAAAACGTTAAACCCTGTTTCGGTTGCAGCAGAGGCGATATACTATATAGGGGTTTCTGAAGAGCTGGAAACATGCAGTGGTGAATTTTTCAATCTGACAACTCTTGAAGAACCTGCTCCACCAGCGTTGGATGTTGAAAATGCAAGAGTTCTGTGGGAAATAAGTTTGAAAATGGGGAATTTGAATGAATAATGCTGATCAAAAAAGATATGATGCCATAATTGTAGGTGGAGGACTCGCCGGGCTTACGTCTGCGGTGTTTCTTTCTCAAGCAGGCAAGAAAATTTTGCTTATAGAAAAAAATGCTGAATTTGGTGGATTGGTAAATTCATTTGAAAGGGATGGTTTTGTTTTTGATGCTGGAGCCAGAGCCATTTTAGGAGTCGTTTTAGCGATGCTGAAAGACTTGAAGCTTGATATTGAGGTTGTCTCAAGTAAGGTTTCCCTGGGTGTTGAGGATAAAATCATCGGCATTGAAGGCCCAAATTCTGTTGGCGAATACAGAGATTTGTTGGTGAGCCTATATCCCGATAGCATAGAGGATATCGATAAATTCATAGAAGTTATGATTAGAATAATGAAACTGATCGATATCATCTATGGCATCGATAATCCATTATTTAAAGATATCAAGAAAGACAAAGCATATTTTTTAAAAGAACTTTTGCCATGGCTGCCGAAGTTCATGTTCGCAATGAGCAGGATTGAAAGGCTTTCCAAACCCTGCGAGGAGGATCTCAAGGAGCTTATTAAAGATCCGTCCCTTATCGATATCATTTCACAACATTTTTTCAAAGGCACACCAACATTTTTTGCATTGAGTTATTTCACGTTGTACAGCAGCTATGTGTACCCAAAAGGGGGGACAGGCAAGCTTGCCGAAGCATTGGTGGAAAAAATACAAGCATTCAATGGTGACATACTCCCGAATACGGTTATAAAGAAAATCCATGCCGACCAACAGGTGATTGTCGATGAGAACAACAACGAATACCATTATGAAGACCTTGTTTGGGCTGCAGACCTAAAAACTTTTTACACTATTGTTAGTCTGGGTAACCTGGCCCCAAAAATAAGGGAAAAGTTTGAAACAACAAAGGCATTGATGGCAAAAGGCAGGCCTAGCGAATCTGTCTTCTCGCTCTATTTGGAAGTTGATTTGCCGGTGTCTTATTTTAAGAAGTCCTTCAATGGGCACCTGTTTTACACACCTTCCAGAAAAGGTTTGGGCAACATCAATAAAAGTGAACTTAAGGAAATGCTGGAAAAATGGGGAGAGACGGATAAAGAAGAAGTTCTTTCCTGGTTGGATCGTTTCCTGGAATACAACACTTATGAAATAGCCATCCCGGCTATGAGAGATTCTGATTTGGCCCCGGAAGGTAAAACGGGTTTGATAGTCAGCCTGCTTATGGAGGCGGAATTGTTCTATAAAGTTGAAGAATCTGGCTGGTATGAGGAGTTCAGAAGGGAAATCGAAAATAAGATAATCAGTGTGCTTTCTGAAAGTTTATGCCCTGAGTTAAAAGACAAAGTGGAGAAGCAATTTTCCTTTACACCTTTAAGTGTTGAAAACCGAGTCGGGAGTACTGGCGGGGCTATAGTAGGATGGTCTTTTGAAGCCCCGATTCCGGTTGTTTATAAAATGCAGCAAGTGAACAAATCAGTGCTTACGCCTATTCCGAATATTTATCAAGTAGGGCAATGGGCATATAATCCAGCCGGAACACCTACATGTATCATTACAGGTAAATTAGCTGCTGACAGGATAATTAAAAAACACAAGTGAGCGTCAAATGATTCGACAGTTCTAAATCTCCTATTTTCGACCTCCATGAAATTATTTTCTGAAAAACATTTGACTTAATGTTCAGGTGAAGTCGTAGAATCAACTTAAGCGCACTGCTTAGAGATTAAACGAACATAATCATGAATAATTTGGAGGAAATGATATGACAGAGAATACTTACCGAACTTTTGAACTCAGCGATAAGGTAACGGTTGAACAGGTCACTTTTAAAAACCGCTACGGCATAACCGTTGCAGCGGATTTATACTTATCTAAGGACATCGACACATCCCAAAAATATCCTGCACTTATCGTCGGCACCCCTTATGGCGGCGTCAAGGAGCAAGGCGCAGGGATTTATGCGCAGAATATGGCGGAACGCGGATTTGTTGCGATTGCGTTCGATGAATCATATAACGGTGAAAGCAGCGGCGCGCCAAGACACGTATCGTCTCCGGACATCTTTGCCGAAGACTTCAGTGCAGCTGTGGATTACATTGGCACGCGTCCATTTGTGGACAGGGACAAAATCGGTGTAATCGGCATCTGCGGCAGCGGCGGATTTGCGGTGACAGCGGCGCAGGTCGACACGCGGATCAAAGCAGTTGCGACAGTAAGCATGTACGATATGAGCCGAGTGATGCGCTACGGTTGGGCAGACAGCATGACGGATGAGCAACGCACACAGCTTTTTGACCAACTAGGTGAACAACGCTGGAAAGATTTCCAGGGCAATGAACCGGAATTGACGCCTGCTTTCCCAAGCGAGCCTGTGGATTCTATCCCTGAAGGAATGGATCCGATCAGCAGTGAATTCTTCGGCTATTATGCGATGAAACGCGGATTCCACCCGAATTCGATCGGCGCGTTCACGAAGACGAGCGCCCTGGATTTCATGAACTTCCCGTTGATGAACTACATCCAGACGATTTCGCCTAGACCGATCCTGTTTATCATCGGTGAGCATGCGCATTCGAGATATTTCAGTGAGGATGCCTACAAAATGGCGGCCGAACCGAAAGAACTGTTTGAAATTGCCGGTGCTGGCCACGTGGATCTGTACGACAGAACGGATCTGATTCCGTTCGATAAACTGGAGTCGTTCTTTACGGAAAATCTGTAAAAAAGATGCGGTTGAGATGAAAAATCCTAAACAAGTTGAGTTTATTTTTTTATTCGCATTTTGTGCGGGTTTGCTGGTTGGCTGCACCAATAGTCCGCCATCGGATGAGGCTTCATTCCCGTCCTCTTCAGAAAGAGCAGATGCTTCCTCGCTGTCTGAAAAGGGAGACGCCGGACTTGTTGCAGAAACAGACCAAACGCTCACCGAATCCAGTCCACAAGAAAGGGATGACTCCATGCCAATGATGACGATTCAAGTCGGAAACACCCGCTATACTGTGTCGCTGAATGACAATGCGACCACGCAGGCATTGACCCAAAAGTTGCCGATGACTCTAAAAATGGATGAACTGAATGGGAATGAAAAATTTCATTATCTTTCGGAGGCTTTGCCAACGGACTCCCAACGAGTCGGCAGAATCAAAGCCGGGGATGTGATGCTGTACGGTTCCGACTGTCTGGTGATTTTCTACAAAGATTTTTCGACCTCCTACAGCTACACTCCGATCGGACAGATTGAAAATCCAGCCGGGCTTGCACAAGCCCTTGGCCGCGGAAGCGCAGAGATCACATTCAGTAACTGATAACCGAATCAAGCGAGAGATGGGTTAAACCATTTTTCGCTTTTTACTTTGTTGAGCTGGAATTCCACCAACTGTCCATTACCTATCCTTCCGATATCGGTAGGATGTTGCTTTTCATCGCGCGGAAGCATAAAATGGAGTTGAGGTGAGTGAATATGGCATACATCAGCACAAAAGAAGCAAGCAATAATTGGGACATAAGCGAACGCAGGATTCGGGGACTTTGCCAAGAAGGTCGGATTGAAGGGGCAGTCAAAATTGGTCGGAACTGGGCGATCCCTGTTGATGCGCACAAACCTGTGGATGCAAGGCAAAGTGAACAAAAAATGTATCTGGGCTTGGGATACGATTTCAGCCAAATCGATATGGCGATGGATACCATCAATAGACACAGACCGTTTTCGAAGGGATTGGCCGACTCCCTCCATGAAAAACTGATCGTTGAGTGGACGTACAACAGCAATGCGATTGAAGGGAATACATTGACCATGTCAGAAACGAAAGTCGTTCTCGAAGGGATAACGATAGGCGGAAAAAGCCTGGTCGAGCATCTGGAAATCATCAATCACCGCGACGCCATTCTTTTCATCGAACAACTTGTTTCTGAAAAAGAACCGCTCTCCGAATGGAACATCAAGAACATCCATGCACTGGTTCTGAAGCAAATTGATAATCAAAATGCGGGGAAATATCGGAGCGAGAATGTGGT
>NZ_JBAWAZ010000061.1:0-4505 GCF_049589555.1 Trichococcus sp. | reverse complement strand
ATGGATAACTTTCCGTTATTCATCTTTTCTGCTCGCTTTCGCCCCTAAGCTTGCGGGCGCTCCCCCCAAAAAAACAAAAAACCCGAGGATTTCTCCTCGGGCCCACTATCATTTGATTACTTGCACGCCATTTTTTTCAACATGCAGCAACTTGACTTCACTGTCTTTGACAGCGGCTTTTGCCGCAGCTACGAATGCTGCTGCCTTTTCAGGATGGATCATCGTGAGTATCGTCGTGCCGGCACCACTCAGGTAAGTACCGTACGCGCCCATCTCATGCCCCAATTCCCGGACTTGACTCAATTCCGGAACCAAGGCACCGCGATAAGGCTCATGGAAGACATCCTGCTCCATCAATGCGCCCGCTTTTTCGATATCACCCGAGAAAACAGCCGCCACCAGCATATTCGAGATGCTGCTGCCTTTGATCGCTTCCTTGAACGGAAGCGAATCCGGCAAAACAGCCCTGCTCTCTTTCGTCAACAATTCCTTTTCCGGAATCGTCACTACCAAAGCAGTTTCAGGGAAACTCGCTTTCGTCCAGTATACTTTGGAATCCAAAACGGCTCCGACCGTAAAATCTCCCGTGATGGCAGGTGTCACATTGTCAGGATGGCCTTCGATGCGTGTCGCGATTTGAATTTTATCGTCAATGCTCAACTGCAGATCTGCGCATTGATTAGCCAACTCAATCCCTGCAACGATGGCAGCTGAACTGCTGCCCAAACCTCTGGCAGCAGGCACTTCACTCGTCATCGTGATTTTCCTTGGTGCCATGTTCGGCGCCAAAGACAATGCAGTTTCAATAATCAGATTTGTTTTGTCAGTCGGAATCCCCGCTCCCAAATCATGGAGAATCTCCCACTCGTTGGCCTCTTCTTTTACAGTCAAGGTCAAATATAATGATACAGCCAATCCAAGGGAATCGAAACCTGGTCCCAAATTGGCGGAAGTTGCCGGTACACGGATATCAAACATCCTACTAATCAATCCTTTCCAAAAGAACGATGGTCCATCATTTCTTAAACATATAGGAATTCATAAAATTTTTCAAACTTAAAAGCGCATCACCACAGGTGTTTCACGGATTTACAAATTATTTCATGCATCCCAAATCTTTGGCTAGCTTCACGGGTAAGCCCTTCGGAAATTAGATAAATCGTACCTATTGCGCTCTACGATGCTCATTCGGCACGATTTCCTAAATTTCTTTCAGGGCTGAACGAACCCGTTCAGCTTTTCTAATCTTTAGTGTGTTCGAAATACGAAAGAAATCCGATCAGTGTTCCAACACTTTGAAATGGACTTTCAATTTCATATCATCATTATCTTCCATCGCTTGGATGATTTCATTTTCTTGAGCTTTCGACATCGGATGCGTAACGATGACAATGATCGCTTTACCGTTCGCCAATGGCTCTTGGATGATCTTATCAAAGCTGACTTCTGCAGTGGCGAAGATTTTCGCCAATTCCAAAAACTGGCCTGCGCGATCGGTAACTTCCAAGCGCATAAATACAGGATTGATGACCTGCTCAGGCTTCGCGATTCGGGTCTCTACCTCATACTCGTTAAAGATGTTTCCGGTTGTTCCCAAAAGGATGTTCTTAGCGATATTCATCACATCACTGACAACAGCTGTCGCGGTAGGCAACTCGCCGGCTCCAGCACCGTAGAACATCGTTTCCCCAAGGGCTTCCCCAGCCACAAATACAGCATTCATTTCATTGTTGACGCTGGCCAAAGGATGCGATTCCGGAACAAATACCGGTCCGACTTCGACATTGACGCTGTCGCCGATTTTTTCGGCAGTACCGATCAACTTGATTTTGTAGCCCAAACGATTCGCCAACTTGATGTCGTTGATGGAAACGTTGCGGATACCCGTCACTGCTACATCATCCAAAGTCACATCATTCGTTCCGAATGCAAGACGAGCCAAAATGACCATTTTGCGCGCTGCATCCAATCCATCGACATCGCTTGTCGGATTTTTTTCGGCAAAGCCCAATTCCTGTGCCAATGCCAAGGCTTCATCGTAAGAGTAGCCTTCTTTATCCATTTTCGTCATCATGAAGTTGGTCGTGCCGTTCACGATTCCCATGACTTTTTGGATGTTGTCGGAAGCAAAACTTTCCGTGATCGCACGCAAGATCGGTACACCGCCAGCAACAGCTGCTTCATACAAGAAATCGCATTTGTTCGCTTTCGCCAGAGTGACCAATTCTTTTCCATGCAAAGCCACAAGATCTTTATTCGCTGAAACGACATGCTTTCCAGCCGCCAAAGCTTTAGAAATGTAATCTTTTGCTGCCGGAACATATCCGATCAATTCTACGATGATTGAAATTTCTTCGTCATTCAAAATCTCATCAAAATTATCTGTGCAATGAACAGCATCGCCAAAGAACGTTTTGCATTTTTCGATATCGCGGTCCAGAACCGATTTGATGACTACTTCCTGTCCGACGACTTGATTGATTTTATTTTGGTGGCCGCCGATGATGCGGGCAACGCCAGTCCCTATCGTTCCTAGTCCTAATAAACCTACGTAAATCTTGTTTGCCATTATTCCACCTCTTCAATTATTTCCTTATTACACAGTATACTGAATGTTGCGGAATTACTCTACATAAAAATTAAAAAATTTTAATGATTGCCACTTTATTCCCATGAAAATGGAAAAGACAAAAAAAGGCAGCGGGAAAATGAGCCGACTCATTTTCCCGCTGCCTTAGTTCATGCAAGGATGGATGAATTAATCTTGTAATAATTCGTAAATTTCGATGGCAACTAAATCAAGATCATCAAATTGATAAGTTTGGTTTGAATCGTGTTCTTCCAATTCAAAACTTTCCGTATCGCGGTTGTATTTAACGACGCAACGTTCTACGCCTGCTTTTTCAAAACGACGGATTTCGACATCACCATTGTCTTCCATCATTACTTCTAGGCGACGAAGGATCGCTGAGAGCTGTGAAGGTTTCATGATATTTCCCCTTTCAAGACTAACTTCTTATTTATTCTAGCATTTTTTTTCTGACTGCGCATCAATTTACTGTAATTTACCCAAGAAAATCAATATTTGAGCAGTGCGCCTTATTCGCCCCACCAAAGCTTCACCAGCGCTTGCGTACCATCATCAGCGAAACCTTTGCCCGCTAATTGTTCGTAAAGTAGCGCTGCCTGTCTTGTAGCCGGCAAATCGATGCCCATCTTCTCCGCTTCATCCAGTGCAATCTTAAGGTCTTTCGCAAAATGCTTGACGAAGAACCCCGCTGTGTAATCTTGCTTCAGGATCCGAGGGCCATAGTTCGTCAAAGACCAGTTCGCGGCACTGCCGGAACCGACTTGTTCGATTACGCGTTCCAAATCCAATCCAGCAGCTTTAGAATAAACAAGCAACTCGGTCATACCGGTCATCGTGCCTGCAACCATGATCTGGTTGGCCATTTTTGTGTGCTGGCCGCTGCCGGCTGGCCCTTGCAGCATCACCTTGCTCGAAAAAACGGACAAGACATCTTTTGCGGCATCAAATGTTTCTTCATCTCCGCCGACCATCGTTGTGAGCGTTCCGTTTTGCGCACCCTTGTCTCCCCCTGATACCGGAGCATCCAGCGTCCGAATCCCTTTTTCTTTCCCGAAAGCATATATTTTTTCCGCCAAAGTCGGCGTACTCGTCGTCATATCAATGAGGATATGGTGTTCATCCGCTTGCGAGAAGATTCCGGCATCCCCAAAATAGGTCTCTTCAACGTCTGTCGGATAGCCTACTATCGTGATGACGATATCTGCTTGCGCCGTCACATCGGCAGGCGTATCGCACCATTTTGCACCCTCAGCGATGACCGCATCGGCCCTGCTCTTCGTTCGATTATAGACATGGACAGGATAGCCCGCATTCAAAAGATGTCTGATCATGGATGAGCCCATGACACCCGTTCCGATAAAACCAATTTTTTCCATTTATACAACCGCCCCTTCCAAAAGCTATGTTAACAGTATACCTTACGCCTAGCTCAGATAAAAACAAAAAAGCGCCGGGGTACAGATTATCCAAGCAATCTGCTTCCCGGCGTTCGGGTTCAACGTTTGATTTTTTCCAGGAGATTCACTCTCAGTTTCAATTCTTCGCGCGGCTGCGATTCATAAATGTCGATACTTGTTTGATAATAGCTCAATACGGCATCCGCAAATGCTTTTGAAGAAATTTCCTGCATCAGTTCATCCCATACTTCTTGGTTGATCGCAACATCGGAACTGTGAAAAAAGTCCGCATATGCGATGATGGTCTTGCCGATTTTGTCATCCGCTTCGAACAACATCCCTAGGCTGTCCTCTGTTATCAGACCGGATAAATAGTCATTCCGTTTAGCAATGACCGGACACCCATTTACGATCGATTCCAAGTAGGTCAAGCCTTGCGTCTCTGATTCTGAAGCATTGATATAAATATCCGCCATTTGGTAATATTCGCTTACATCTTCATTTCTGACTTCCCCGAC
>NZ_JBAWAZ010000060.1:0-8475 GCF_049589555.1 Trichococcus sp. | reverse complement strand
CCGGCAAGTCCGCGACGTAAAAAAGGCGGAGAATATCACCAAGTCCTTTTTGGATGTTTTTTCTTTCTCGGAAAGTGCCTTTACGGAGCAAGCGCGGATGAGGCAGAACGATAATACGTTGTTGGGTGATAACGCGGCAAGCCTGCCCGTAATCGAGAACGATGGGTTTGACTTCGCGTTTTTCCGGCAGCTGTTGAACAAGCAATTCGTCAAACGTGAATCCATCACAAAGGAATTGGAGCACACAATCACTATCCTCTACACGCTGTATGGTTGCGACGAACTGCAGATGGCCCAGTTCATTCTGGAGGCCGCTGATATCGAATCAGGCAAAGTAGACGGAGAAGCGCTCAAAAAAATTGTATCCGATGCCTATGAACAGAGACACAGCACCCGTTTGGAAGTAAAGGACAAAGTCACCCAGAGCATCCAACTGGCTAAAGATACTGAAAAAGGCCGGGAACAAAAATTGATCCAGGCACGCTTTTCCAGTGAAGAGATCTCGTTCATCAAGGCGTGCGAACAATTGACGCCGCATCAATTTTTGACCAGCATCAAAAAACAGAAAGGCGGCATCGTGACCGCCTCGGAGACGCAATTGCTGCGTACGCTGATGGAAAAGGCTGACTTCAAACCGAGTGTGCTCAACGTATTGACGCACTATGTGTTGGTCATCCTCAACAATCCGCATCTTTCCAAGGCCTATGTGGAAGCCATCGCAAACGATTGGCTGCAGGACGGTGTCGATTCGCCCGAAAAAGCGTTGGCGAAAGCGAAACAATTCGCCGGCGAGATGAAAGCGAAAGCGGAGAAGCGGGCAGCCAGCCGAACGACCGCAAAGAATTACGGGAAAACGGTGGCGCGCAAGAAAGAAAACTTGCCGGATTGGGCTAAAGAGGAACATAAGTCGGTTGTGGAAACACCGCTGACGCCGGAAGCGCAACAAAAACTGAATGAACGCATCAAAAAATTAAAGAGTAGCGGAAAGGCAGGGGATGAGTGATGGATCATATCGGAAGAGCATTCTACAAATATATGAATAATCCCGAAATCAGCCAACGCTACAAAGGCATGATCGACACAATCATGAAGGATGCCGATGTCCAAGCGTTCTTCCAGAAACACGAAGAACGTCTGACGCGGGAAATCGTCGAGAGAAGTTATTCAAAATTGCACGAATATGTGCAGGAAAAAGAGAAGATCAAGCTGGGGAAAGAATCGCAGAATCCAGGCTATGAGCCGCACCTTGTATTGAATGCCGGTTACATCGATGTCGTCTATACACCGACGGACGAGACGATGGCAAAGGAAAAAGAAAAGGAATTGCGGAGCCGCGTCCATTCGATGTCGATGCCGAAGGATGTCCGCACGGCGACTTTGGATCGGTTTGTCCAATCAAACGAGCGGATGCCGGCCATTCTGGAATCGTTGAATTTCATTGATTCATTCAATGGGAATCCGAAAGTGCATCACCAAGCGCTTTATTTCTATGGTCCATTCGGGGTAGGGAAATCCTATCTGTTGGGTGCGATTGCGCATGAATTGGCGATGGGTGGCCATCTGACGACACTGATGCATTACCCGACCTTCACGATGGAGATGAAGCAGGCGATCCAGAGCAACACGGTCAACGAAAAAATCGATGCCGTGAAGAAGGCGGAGATCCTGATGTTGGACGACATCGGAGCTGAGGCCAATTCCACTTGGATCCGTGATGAAGTGCTCGGCGTCATCCTCCAGTACCGGATGCAGGAAGACTTGCCGACATTCTTCAGTTCCAACTTTACGATGCAGCAGTTGGAGGAGCATTTGCGCATGGGCAACCGGGGCGATGACGAGCCGATGAAGGCGAAACGTCTGATGGAGCGGATCCGCTTCTTATCGCGCGAGATTCCTATGACCGGGAAGAACCGTCGCTTCGAGCAGTAGTCTGACGCAAAGCTTTTCTTATTTTAAACTTGAAAACAATTATTTTTTGTGTTTAAATGGACTACAGATGAAACGAAAGACAAATCGATGAGAAAGACACCGATGGATGAACTGATTTTTAGCGAGGGATGGCTTGGTGAAACATCCTAATCAATCATGTATCGACCCCTTTCGAGAGATTCCCTGAAAGTGCAGTAGGGGGAAACGGTACGCTCGTTATCGCGTTCAAGTAAGGATGAGACAGAATCTTAAGCGGATGCCTGTCGCACTCTTTGAATTTGGGTGGAACCACGTAGACACGTCCCATTTCCGGCACAAGCTGGGGATGGGCTTTTTTTATTGCCTTTTTTAGATGCATGAATTTACACAAAAGTTCATGCATCTAAAAAAGTTGTCCAGCTTCACGGGTTAGCCCTTCGGAAATTAGATAAATCGTACCTATTGCGCTCTACGATGCTCAGTTGCATGGGAGTCTTAGGGATTCATCCCTTAGAGTCCCAGTACAAGGTGACCGTAGGGAACGTTGCATGGCACGATTTCCTAAATTTCTTTCAGGGCTGTACGAACCCGCTCAGCATTTCTTATCTTCACCGTAAGTTCAGAATTTAATTAATTGGAGGAATCAGCATGTCAGAAATCAAAATCACTTTTCCTGATGGCGCCGTAAAAGTATTCGAAGCCGGCGTAACAGTGGAAGAAGTAGCAAAAAGCATCAGCAACAGCCTGGCCAAAAAAGCTTTGGCCGGGAAATTCAACGGGGAATTGGTGGATTTCACACGCCAGTTGGAGACGGATGGTTCACTTGAAATCGTCACACCCGATCACGCAGACGGATTGGGTGTCCTGCGTCACTCGACTGCCCACTTGATGGCGCATGCCTTGACGCGCCTGTTCCCTGAAATCCATTTCGGTGTCGGTCCAGCAATCGAAACTGGGTTCTACTATGATACCGATATGGAAGTGCAGCTTGCCGAAGAGGACTTGCCGAAAGTCGAAGCGGAAATGATGAACATCGTGAAGGCGAATTATCCGATCGTCAGACGTGAAGTCAGCCGTGCGGAAGCATTGGAAATCTTCGCAAACGACCCTTACAAAGTCGAATTGATCACAGCGTTGCCTGAGGGTGACGTCATCACTGTCTACACGCAAGATGACTTCACGGATCTTTGCCGCGGCGTCCACGTGCCGGCAACAGGCAAAATCCAAGTCTTCAAGTTGTTGTCGTTGGCGGGTGCCTACTGGAGAGGGAACTCGAACAACAAAATGATGCAACGTGTCTACGGAACAGCCTTCTTCGACAAGAAAGCCTTGGCTGAATTCATCAAGATGCGCGAAGAAGCAAAAGAACGCGATCACCGCAAATTGGGCAAAGAACTGGACTTGTTCATGATTTCCCCTGAAGTCGGTTCAGGACTGCCTTTCTGGTTGCCTAAAGGCGCAACGATCCGTCGCACGCTTGAGCGTTACATTGTCGACAAAGAAGTGAGCCTGGGTTACCAGCACGTCTACACACCGATCATGGCGAATGTGGAATTGTACAAGACTTCCGGCCACTGGGACCACTACCATGAGGACATGTTCCCACCGATGGATATGGGCGATGGCGAAATGCTTGTGTTGCGTCCGATGAACTGTCCGCACCACATGATGGTCTACAAGAACGACATCCACAGCTACCGCGAATTGCCGATCCGCATCGCCGAATTGGGCATGATGCACCGTTACGAAAAGAGCGGCGCTTTGTCCGGTCTGCAGCGCGTGCGCGAAATGACTCTGAATGATGCCCACGCATTTGTCCGTCCGGATCAAATCAAGGACGAGTTCAAACGTGTGATGCAGTTGGTCATGGATGTTTATGCAGACTTCCAGATCAGCGATTACCGTTTCCGTCTGAGCTACCGCGACCCTGAAGACAAAGTGAAATACTTCGATGACGACGATATGTGGAACCGCGCGGAAGCGATGCTGAAGGAAGCCATGGATGAATTCGGTTTGGAATACTTCGAAGCAATCGGCGAAGCTGCTTTCTACGGCCCTAAATTGGACGTGCAGTTCAAGACAGCGATGGGCTTGGAAGAAACAATGTCCACCATTCAATTGGACTTCTTGTTGCCTGAGCGCTTCGACCTGACTTATGTCGGCGAAGACGGCGAAAACAATCACCGTCCGGTTGTCATCCACCGTGGCGTCATCTCGACAATGGAGCGTTTTGTGGCGTATCTGATCGAAGAGTATAAAGGCGCATTCCCGGTATGGTTGGCTCCTGTCCAAGCAACGATCATCCCTGTCAACCTTGATCTGCATGCCGATCAAGCTTTTGAACTGAAAGCCGTAATGGAACAGTTGGGTATGCGCGTCGAAGTCGATGATCGCAACGAGAAGATGGGTTACAAAATCCGTGCTTCCCAGACTCAAAAAATACCTTACCAATTGGTCATCGGCGATCAGGAATTGCTGAACGGAACCGTAACTGTCCGCCGTTATGGCTCGAAAGAAATGGTTACTTTCAGCATGGATGATTTCTTGGCTGAGGTTCAATCTGAAATCAAAAACTTCAAATAATCTTATCAAATCCACATCTTTCTGAGCAAATCATGATACAATAAGTTTCAGTGATGTAGCTTTGATTCTGTTAGCTTGATGAAGGCCCGGAACATGGCAGTTTGTGTTCCGGGCCTTCGTCTTTATATAATTCGCTTAATGGGGGATGATGAGAAGATGTTAAGAGATGAATTGATGAATATGTTGGACGGCCGCGAAGATGACATGATCGCTCTGCGCCGTCATTTCCATGAGCATCCTGAACTGTCATTCGACGAGAAGGAGACGGCTGCGTTCATCGCCCGTTTCTATGAAAATAAATCGGTTGATGTGCAGACGAACGTCGGGAATGGCTATGGCATCGTCGTCACGATCAACGGGAAACAACCAGGCCGCACCATCGCGCTGCGGGCGGATTTCGATGCGCTGCAGATCGAGGAACAGACAGGTCTGCCGTTCGCATCCAAAAATCCAGGCATCATGCATGCCTGCGGACATGACGGACACACTGCCTATCTGATGGTCTTGGCAGATTGTCTGATCCGCCTGCGGGACCAATGGGAAGGGACCGTCAAAATTGTGCACCAACATGCCGAAGAAATGGCCCCGGCCGGCGCCAAGAGCATCATGGACTCTGGTTTGCTTGATGATGTAGATGAGATCTACGGCATCCATTTCTACCCGGACTATGAAGTCGGCACCGTCTTTTACACCAGCGGCTACGCCTATGCTGGCTGCAGCGACATAAAAGTCACGATTCAAGGAAAAGGCGGACATGGTTCGCAGCCGCACCGCTCCAACGATACAATCGTGGCAGCCTCCAGCTTCGTGATGAATCTGCAGACCATCGTGTCGCGGCGCATCAACCCTTATGATATGGCTGTCGTGACGATCGGCTCCTTCGAGGCGGTCGGCAGCAGCAATGTCATCAAGGACAGCCTGATTCTGCGTGGGGATGCCCGTTACATGGATCTTGAAGTCGGAAAGGTCATCGAGGAACATTTCCACCGGATCGGCCGCGGTCTTGAGGAGATGTACGACGTGAAGGTGGAGATCGACTACAACTCCGATTACCCGCCGTTGTACAACCATCCGAAAGAGACCGAGCAAGCAGTCGCTGTTCTGGAAAAAAATGGTGTCGGGTCTTACTTGAACCAGGTCATCGCAACTTCTGCCAACACCGGAGCGGAGGATTTTGGACAGTATCTGCTGAAGATACCCGGCGCTTTCCTGAATGTCGGCGCCCGTCCGAATCAGGCAGAAGTTTTCAATAATCATCACCCGAAATTCGAT
The DNA here is from genome assembly GCF_049589555.1 of Trichococcus sp. Taxonomy (GTDB): domain Bacteria; phylum Bacillota; class Bacilli; order Lactobacillales; family Aerococcaceae; genus Trichococcus. Next base: position 2,712 of record NZ_JBAWAZ010000060.1, on the reverse strand, counting down.
ATCAATGAAAAAGCTCTATTGGTCGCGGCTAAAGCAGTCGCTGACATCACCCTTGCGGCGTTAGCCGCGGAATGAGCGTTTAGGAGGATAAATATGGATTTAGAAAAGATAGAAACCGCCGTCCAAATGATTTTGGAGGCGATCGGGGAAGATCCGAACCGCTCAGGGCTTCAGGATACACCGAAGCGGGTGGCGCGTATGTATGCGGAAATTTTTTCCGGTGTCGAGAAAGACCCTGCCGATCACGCTAAAGTTGTCTTCCATGAAGATACCGACGAAATTGTATTAGTGAAGGACATTCCTTTTTATTCCACTTGCGAACATCATCTGGTTCCGTTTTTCGGTGTGGGACATATCGCTTATATGCCGAAGGATGGACAGGTGATCGGTTTGAGCAAGTTGGCGCGTATCCTGGATGAGGTCAGCAAAAAGCCGCAGATCCAGGAACGGATCACGACGACGGTTGCGGATATCCTGATGGAGCATTTGGAACCGCAGGGAGTCATGGTGGTTTTGGAAGCCGAGCATATGTGCATGACGATGCGGGGCGTGAAAAAACCGGGCAGCAAGACTGTGACATCCGCAGTCCGTGGCGCATTCAAACAATCATTCAAATCCAGAAGCGAAGTGTTGGAATTGATCAAACTGTAGAAAAATTACACGCTGATGAGGAGAATGCATCTTGAAATTAACGACGAAGACAAAAATATATGACCTGTCGCAGCGCAGCTACATCATGGGGATACTGAATGTGACGCCGGACTCGTTTTCCGACGGCGGGGAGTGGAACACGGTCGAAAAAGCCGTCGCCCACGCGCTTGAAATGGTTGCGGATGGCGCCGACATCATCGACATTGGTGGAGAATCAACACGTCCGGGTCACACCCAGATCTCTGATGAAGAAGAAATTGCGCGCATTGTGCCGATTATTGAAGCAGTCAAAAAGGCGGTCGATGTGCCGCTTTCGATCGACACCTACAAGTCGGCGGTCGCCCGTGCGGCTTGCGAAGCCGGCATCGACATCATCAACGACATCTGGGGCTGCAAGTACGATCCCGAGATCGCAGCAGTCGCATCGGCATTTGATGTGCCGATCATTTTGATGCACAATCGGGAAAAGCCGGATTATGCCTTTTTGATCGAGGATATGCTGGCCGACTTGGCGGAGAGCGTGCGGATTGCAGTTTCGGCAGGCGTCAAAAGAGAAAACATCATCCTGGATCCTGGCTGCGGATTCGGGAAAACCTATGAAGACAATCTGAATGTGGTCCATCATCTGAAGCGGTTTACGGAGCTAGGTTACCCAGTGCTCTTGGGAACGTCCCGCAAACGGTTCATCGGAACGGCGCTGGGGGATCTCCCTTTCAAGGAACGCGATCTGGGGACCGCCGCAACGACAGCGTTGGGCATCGTGAACGGGGCCCAGCTGTTCCGTGTGCACAATGTGAAGGCCAATGCGGAAATGGCAAGGATGATGGATATCATGTTGAAAAAAGGAGAGAGCCCGATTGGATAAAATCTATTTGAATAATCTGCAGTTCTATGCTTTTCATGGATTGAATGCGGAAGAAAAGGTGTTGGGACAACGCTTCAACGTGGATGTTGTGCTGCACACCGATACAAAAAAAGCCGGCTACAGCGACAAAATGGAGGATTCGATCCATTACGGCCATGCATACAAGGCCGTCAAAGCGGTAGTGGAGGGCGAAAACTTCAACCTGATCGAAGCTTTGGCGGAGCATATCGCCATCGCTTTGTTTGCGCGCTTCGACGGGCTGCAGGCTTGCCAAGTGAAAGTGATCAAACCGGATCCGCCGATCGTCGGCCATTATGATTCCGTTGCGGTTGAAATCTACCGCGAAAGGGAAGGGTGCTAAGCGCATGCCTGTCGTTTACATCGCCTTAGGCACGAATCTGGAACCGCGCGCAGCCCATCTCGAAAAAGCGTTGGAGCTCTTCCGGTCCTTGAGGGATGTGGAAGTGAAACGCGTATCATCCATTTATGAATCGAAACCCGTCGGCTACCTCGACCAACCGGATTTCCTGAATCTTGTGTTCGAAGCGGAAACGGATCTGCTGCCATTGGACTTGCTGGATAGTTGCCAAAGCATCGAGCAGGAACTCGGCAGGGTGCGGACCATCCGATTTGGCCCGCGCACCTTGGATGTCGATATTGTTTTGTACGGAGTGGAGAGTATCAAAGAAGAACGGCTGACCGTGCCGCATCCAAGGATGCAGGAGCGTTCCTTCGTGCTGTTGCCGCTGCAGGAACTGAATCCGGAGTATGTCGTTCCGGAATGGAACAAAACGGTTAATGAATTGGTGACGGAATTGCCAGCGAATGATCTCGAAGAAATCTGGAAATACGTGCCGGAATCCTGAATGTTTGAACTTATATTGAAAATGAATATTTTTGTTGAAATGTTCTTGACGTTTTCATTTCAGCAAGGTATACTGTAAAAGTTGAGAAATTAAGCAGAAGCACCCGCTTCTCGCCTAAGTGGACAATTGCGTCCCTGGGCCAGATATGTACAAGTAACTTGCAGCAATGCGAGTATTGTCGGCGGGTTATTGTGACCCGCCGGCTTTTTTCTGCGTTCTTTCTCTCAAATATCATGGAGGTGAACGACCATAGCAAAAGATATGATGGTTAACGACGGCATCCGTGCCCGCGAGCTACGCATTATCGGTAGTGACGGCGAGCAACTAGGA
>NZ_JBAWAZ010000059.1:0-23138 GCF_049589555.1 Trichococcus sp. | reverse complement strand
ACTTTTGTCGCAATGGGTCCAACAATTTTTTCTAAACCTGTCTGAAATTTATCAAAGAAACTCATTTGAACAACCTCCAAATTTCCATTTTTCACGCTTACGCCGGCTGTTAAGCGCTTTCTTTAATACTTATTCAGTATAGCACTCAGCTCATCTTATCAATTGACCATTTTCCGCTAATTTATGTTCTTTTTTTAATGTAGATTCGACTTGATATTCGAGAAAAGGCGTACGCGATCAATCAGGAAGCGTAAAAAATGCACACTAAACCCAAAATAGGTTTGGTGTGCATTTCTGCTTACATTCTTATACGCCCAGCATCGCAATCGGAATCACATGTACCCCATCCGACTCCCTCGTGTATGCATAAGGCCCTGTGTTCAGCAATACTTTGGTTACTTGGAACTCATCTTTTACGGTTTCCTCAAACCAGTTTTAGTGCATTAGATCCTGATTTTTTGCAGAATAAAGTCGATTTCTCGCGTTCCTCTTGCGTCCCGAAAATGATACAGCTATGCATCATTCGCGTGTGCAATCGGGGACCCATGGTAAGTTCTAGTGGAATGGCACTATTGAAACGAGCCTTCCGTGTGGTCATATGCGTCAAATACTTGATTGTATAGCCCCGATTCCACAAGCTGTTGGTCACTGCTGAGAAACGTAATAGTCTGCGTATTCCGATTGTCCGCCAATTTTTTGGCGTGCTCCAAGGTCGTTTTTAGGTGTCTGCCTAGTCCTGTGTAGCCGTCATAAACCTCAGGCTCATTGAAGTATTTTTTGATGCTGTCTTTGATCAGGGGATAGTGCGTGCAGCCCAATACGACAGCATCCACAGGTACCCGTCGGTAAGGTTTCAACAGCTCATCCAAGAAAATTTCCGTTTCCCTTCTTCCGGGTGCGATTACGTCCTTCTCGATGGCGTTCGCTAATCCCGGACAAGGCAGGACATGGATTGTTGTCTGTTCCATGTATTGGTTTAATTGATACTGAAACTTCTGAAATTTCTCCAACTTCAAGGTCAGCGGCGTTGCCAAAACTAGAATGTGCTTGTGTTTGTCTTTTACGGCTGGCTTTAGTGCTGGTTCAATACCGAAGATTGGAATATTCGGGTATAGTCGCATCAGTTCAGCCTTCGTTGTGCTTGTTGCGGTATTGCAAGCGAGTACGAGGGCTTTAACGTTCTTGTCCAACAAATAACGCACAGCTTTCTTTGACAACGTAAGAATTTCCTGCCTGCTTTTTTCTCCATAAGGCGCATGCAGCGAATCCCCATAATAAACGAAAGATTCATCGGGCAATAATTGTGATAATGTTTTAAGCACCGTCAATCCCCCGACACCTGAATCAAACACTCCTATCGGACGATTATCATAATGCATGGTGTCATCTCCATAAAATTTTTTTAAGTATATCCTGATCCATTAAGTTAAAATGTCACCCATCTCGATACCCATCCGCTGCACTACCTGTTGCAGGCAGCGGCCTTTGTGGGTAAGGGCTGTCGCGCTGTCCGATTCGATCATGATGGAGAATCTTAACAGTTTTTCCAGCTTCTTAATGGATTCCTGTGTCAGTGTATCCACATCTGTCGCTTTCTCTTTATCATCCATATCATTCTCCCGCCACGTTATTTATTTTTTAAAATACGAGTGGACATAGCACATCAACCCAGTGACGGAAGCCAAAGGGAATACCCAGGAAAAGTAGTCTTTCGAACCCATCATCAACTCATTGTTTAAGGACAGCAGTCCGATTGTTTGGAGTATCACAATGGTTAAGCCGCCTAAGTAAAACATCAAAAAGCCAAGCAGAATCACTTTCTCGAATAACTTTTTCATCTCCCTATCCCCTCCTATACGAATAACGGCAAGAACTCCATCGCGATCAGCCACCCGATGGCTGTAATTGGCACAACAAAATATTTTATCAGCGGAATAAAGGTTTTCTCCGGGCGCGAGTCCGTCAATCCGGACGCAATGAAGATCGATCCGGATGCGGGCGGCGACGCTCCTTCAGTGGACGCAAAGACAAGAATGGCCACGGCTGCCGGCAAAGGACTGACGCCTACGCTCAATAAAGCACTGAAAGCGATCAAACCGATGGAAGTGAGCGTGGCCGTTGAGGATAACGGACCGGCTACCAAAACCACCAACATGCCCACGATCAAAACCATCACGGGCTTCGAAAAATCAAGGCTCCCGAAAAGGGTCACCAGTTCGTTCACTAAGCCCAGCTTGGAAAATATTTCGCTTGCGGCAAAAGCAAACAGCAAGATGCCACCGATGTCTTTATAATGAACAAACAGCGTATCAACCAGGTATGTCGTATCTTTGATGTTCTTTTTCAGATTTTTTCTGCCCAAAACCAATATGATCGTAATCATCAAGATCGGGATCCAGGTCAACAAGGAAACGGAAGACATCCCCTCCTCCAAACCAATTGCAGCCAACCACTCCCCAAGCGGTCCAGTCGTGACCAATAGCGGAACAATCGCCCCTAAAAAAACAGTCAGCGACTTCCAATGATTTCTCAAGGCTTTGAATACGGAAACTTCCTCCCTAGATGTACCGGATCGGATCCCATTTTTTTCCATCAGATAGAAAACCAAAAATATTCGGTAAATCACCTGATAGACGCCTGAAATGAACAAGCCGATGTACAACTCTTCCACAGTTATCAGGGAGTTTACTTGCGCGAATCCCAGCATAATGAACATCGAAGCGCTGGGAGGAAAACCTGCCCCTAACCCGCCGTTGCCTGCCAGCAGCGTTGCGACTGTTTCTTTTTTCCAACCCGTCCGGATCATCCACTGGGCTGTAAAGGCACCCGAAGTGGCAGTATTGGCGGAATTGGATCCGGAAAGCATGCCCATTATCGCCGAGAGGCCGATATTCACAAAGGCCGGACCGCCCCGGAATCTGCCCAGGAGTGAATCGAATATATTCAGGACACCTTCCAATAGCTCTGATTCCTTGATCAGATAACTCATCAGGATGAACGCAAGCGAAGCGAACAGCACTTCGTTTGAGAGCGCCGAAACAAAAGCGCTTTCAATGAATCCCAAAGCATTTTTTCCGCCGAACATGCCCACAACCAGAAATCCAAGTATCATCCCTTCAGCCATATTTTTTTTGACGACCGTTGCCCAAATTATGATGATTGCGACATAAATCATCAGGGCCAGTGTAGCTGTTCCCATCACCAAATCCTCCAATACAAACTATCTATTTTTATAAAAACGTTTCATTTTGAAACCATCCAAGCTATAATGAAACAACAAGCGAGGTGCGTTCCATGGAAAACGAAAACATTCTGATCGTCTCACCATCCAACAACTTTTCTGAACAATCCAGAAAAGTGCTATCCATGATGGGTCATAACTTCAAAATACTGCAAATTGCCGGAAAAAATGCCCTTACGGAAGTCGAAAAGGTTCTTGCCGAGCATAAAGTGTATGCCGTGGTCACAAGAGGATACAATGTCTCTATCCTGAGGGAAAACCTGTCCATTCCGATTGTCGATGTCCGCTACACCTTCGAAGATATTTATTATTCTTATCAAGCCGCCTCCGAATTTTCCGATCGGATTGCCTTCATTTCCATCGATATCGCCAAAGAAAAGGCTTTGACATTCCAGGCAATCACGAATAACCAACTGTTTATCCCTGATCTGAAATCTCCGGAAGAAATTCCAGCGTGCGTCAATCTGTTGTCCAAAAAAGGCTATGAGGTTTTTATCGGCGGTATGACAACGGAACGTGCCGCAAAAGAAAGTAGCGTCAAATCCATCGATATCTTCGTCGATGAGAGGTCCATCGAAATAGCCTTAAACGAAGCCATCCACTTAGTGCAGTTGAATAAAGAAAAAATAAAAACTCAGGCGTTTATCGAGAATATCCTGGAAGCTACCGAAAATGGAATGATCGCTGTTTCCAAGGATGCAAAAACCATCTACATCAACAAGAAGGCCAAGGTCTTTTTTGAGGACGAATTAAACCTGTTCATCGATTCCGTCCTGCATAAGTTCATTAAGGATAATCCGGATTCAGACTATAGCTTAATCAATCAAATCATAAATTTCAATCACCAAAACTTTATTCTGAACATCTCCCCCATCATCAGCCAAGCCGATATCACGGGATATTTGGCATCCGTTGAAAAGCTGGATGTCCTGCAAGCAAAAGAAGGCGATGTCCGGAACAAATTGTCCCAAAAAATTACTACAGCCAAAAAAAGCTTTGATAATCTGATCGGGAACAGCTCCACACTCCAGGAAACAATCAAACAAGCCAAGAAATTTTCCAAAACGGAATCGGCGGTCCTGATTGAAGGGGAAACCGGTACTGGTAAAGAGGTTTTTGCGCAAGGGATCCATAATCATTCCCCAAGACAGCATGAACCTTTTATAGCCATCAACTGTGCATCCTTGTCCGAAAATGTGTTGGAAAGTGAACTTTTTGGATACGTCAAAGGTGCTTTTACGGGTGCAACCACAGAAGGGAAAATCGGAATTTTTGAAGCTGCCCATAAAGGGACCATCTTTTTGGATGAGATAGGTGAAATCTCATTGAACTTTCAGGCCAAGCTGCTGCGCGTTTTACAGGAAAAAGAAATCACACGCATAGGCGATACCAAGTCAATCCCTGTGGATGTCCGCATCATTTCGGCTACTAACCGCAATCTGGTCAAAATGGTCGAGCAAAGGGAATTCAGGGAAGATCTTTATTACCGGTTGGACGTCCTGCATCTGAAATTGCCGCCGTTGCGCGCTCGCCAGGAAGATATCAAAGAGTTGACCTTGAGTTTTTTGAATCAGTCCAAAAAAACACTCAAAATATCAACCGCCGCCTTGGACTTGCTTTCGACCTACCACTTTCCCGGGAACATCCGTCAATTGCAGAATATCGTCGAACGCATGATGGCTCTTTGCGAGGACGCTCGCATTGATGTCCAATTGGTGCGCTCCTTACTGGAGAACGAGCCTCATTTTTTGAATACCACCGAGCTGAATACTCAGAATGCTTCCATCTCTGATGTTGAAAAACAGCTCATCACCCGAACGTTGATCAAATACAACAACAACAAGACCTTAACTGCTGAAGAGCTCCAGATCAGCAAATCCACCCTTTGGCGGAAACTGAAATCCTATGGTCTGCAATGACATAAATAACTGGAACATGAATCTGGCGGGATTCATGTTCCAGTTTTTTAAATTAATATTGGAATTCTCCGTCAATAAACTCTACGCCTTTTTTGACCAAGAGTTCATCCACCCATGAACGATTTGCCGCACCGGTTGAAGCTTTTTCAACTTTCGCGCTGTCTTTGGCTGCGTTGTCTTCAGCCTTTTCAATCAGATCACTGGCATCGTTCTTCGGAATGACGATAACCCCGTCCGGATCTCCCAAAATGATATCCCCTGGCATCACCGGAACCCCACCGATTGCAATCGGCACATTTACTTCGCCGGGACCTTCTTTGAAAGGGCCTCCCGGTGTCGTCCCTGTAGCGTAGATTGGGCATTTTTCATGCGCGATGATGTCGATATCCCGAATCGGTCCATCAATTACGATACCGGCTACTTTTTTGAATTCCGATAAGTATTTATACATGATTTCGCCCATGATGGCTTGCGTACGATCGCCTTCATTCGAAAGGACGATGACATCGCCTTCCTGAGCCATATTTAAAGCTTGGTGCAACATCAAATTGTCGCCAGGACGTGCTTTGACAGTCAAAGCAACCCCGCACATTTTCTTCTCAGGCGATGACATCAGCTTGATGTCGGAATGCAATGCCACAATTCTGCTCATGCAGTCTGCAACGTTAGCTGCCGGTAATTTGCTGAATCTTTCCACTAATTCTTTTTCTGGTAAACTTCTTTTTAGATAAACGCGATTTCCGATTGTCATGTTTTTCCCTCCGATATTAGTCTGTATAAACCGTTGCGGTGTTCCAATCAATTGCTTTAACCGGCCATGAAGGTTCTTTGCCGTCATGCACTTCTACGATTCCGATTGCGGAATGCAGGGAAGCCCGATTGGTTGCTTCCACTGTAGCTGCTCCGATATGTGGAGCTACCACTACATTGTCCAAGTACAAAATAGGATTTTTCGGATTAACAGGTTCTTGTTGCAATACGTCCAAACCTGCGCCTACGATGACTTCGTTTTTGCACGCATGGTAAAGGTCCTTTTCATTAACGATCATTCCGCGGGCAGTATTGATGAAGAATGCTGTAGGTTTCATCATCTCAAATTGTTCTTGGCCCACAAATTCTCTGGTTATTTTGGTTGTCGGACAATGCATGGATACAAAGTCGGACTCCTTGAAGATTCTGTTGATGTCCCTGACAACTTCGACTCCTGCAGGGAAGTCTTTGGCAGGTTTGTACGGATCATAAGCCAATACTTTCATGTTGAAAGCGTCTCTGCATTTTGCGGCAACGCGCGATCCGATATTACCGCAGCCAATGATACCGACTGTTTTGCCATCCAGCTCGGATTTTGGTGTTTTGAGTTTAGCTTTGTAGTAATCATCAATGAATGTATTGCGTACTTTTGTGAAGTTGCGCGAGCAATACAGCATGTAGAAGACAGCCGTTTCAGCGACAGATGTTGAGTTGGCTGTCGGACAATACAAAACCTTAACGCCAAATTCTTCTGCAGCCTTCAGATCGACCGTGTCAAAGCCGGCTCCGTGGCGAACGATGACTTTTAATTGATCGGCTGCCTCAAATACTTCCCTTGTAATCTTCGAAAGACGCACGACCATGGCATCAATTCCTTTGATGTCGCGGATAATATCTTCAGTCTCCATACCGGATCCAGTTATCAATTCATGTCCACGACTTTCCAGATAGTCGCGGCCCTCTTGCATAATTTCTTGTGGCAATAAAATTTTCCAAGCCATTTTTAAATACTCCCTTTCTTTACCAAATTCCAATTATTTTCCAATACGGCAAACCAATCGCAAAGTAGATGACCAATGCAATGGCAACCATGATTGTTCCGATTTTCCAAAATTCTTTCTGTGATACATAACCCGAGGCGAACGCAATCAATCCGGCTCCGTTTCCGTAGTGCGTCAACAACGCGCCGTAACTTGCGAAGAATGCCAGCAATAAAGTCAATACCATCGGATTGGCTTGTGTTCCCAACGCAATCGCAAAAATTACCGGGTAGAATGAAGCCACATAAGCACTGTTCGATACGAAGAAGTAGCGGACAGCAAGACTGATCGCCAACAAGACCGCAGTCACCAACAAGCCATTCACATTCGAAAGATCCAATATTCCGCCTAATCGATCCGCTAACCAAGTGTAGAAGCCTGCGTCCGCTAAACTTGAAGCGACGCCATAGAATGCTCCATACCATACAAAGAGATGCCACGCACCTTTTGCCCCAATGACGTCAGACCAATTCAGGACTCTCGTCACCAGTAACAGTGCCAGAAAAACAAATCCGACAGATTGAATTCCCAAACTCAAAAAGGCAATTTTCGGCCCGAACATCCAGCCTAAAATAGCAAGAATGAAAATAACGAACAGTTTCTTTTCAGCAGAAGTGATTTCACCCATCTCTGCCAATCCTTGCTTGGCTTGTACCTTCACATCTGACAATCCTGTCAACTCAGGTTTATAGAGTTTATACACTACATAAGGTCCCAGCAAGAGAACCAATCCTCCAGGTACAACGGAAGCCATGAACCAAGAACCCCAAGTCAGTTCGATATTCAGCATTTCTATAGCCAAGGAAGCTGTGATTGCATTTGTCGCCATCCCCGTCAGGAACAGGGCAGCCGTACTCTGCGAGGTAACGTAAGCCAACATTGTTAAATATCCCCCAAGTTTACGTGGATTATCATCCGGATGGGAGTCGACACCTTCTGCGATATTCCTGAAAATCGGATAGATGATCGTTGTTCTCGATGCATTCGATCCAGTTGCAGGACTTAGTATCAAGTCAATCAACATCATCAAGTAGCCCAGCCCCAGCGTGGAATTTCCTGACCGCTGCAACATGATGTACGCCATCCGTCTTCCAAGACCCGTCTTTACGAAAGCTGTACATACGATGGTTACGATCGCGATGAACCAGGCCATATCATTTCCATATCCGGACAATAAAAGTTCCGCATCCATGAACATACTTGCAAATCCGACGATGACCAAAGTAATGATCGGTTCATCAAGCGGCTTGACTATAAGTCCGCCCAACAAGCCCAGATAGATGGCCACCAGATGCCACGTCTCCGCCTCTAACCCTGAAGGCGCAGGAATGTTCCATACAATAACCGGAATCAGTAACACTGCAATAAGTTTGATAATCGCTTTTTTGTTCAATTTTATCTACTCCAATACATCACAATTTTTTTAGAAATCGATTTGCCTGAATACCACTACTCCGTTTCTTACCGTCAATTGATTCTTGAATAACTTTTTGCCCACAAGTGTTTTCCCGACCGTGTCTTCAAATACTGTGTCCTTATCGATTATCTGGAAAATCGCAATATCAGCGGCTGCTCCCGGATCCAGCGTTCCGATTTCGCCCTCAAGACCCATGATTTTTGCCGGCACGGTTGTAACGGCTTTCAAAATGTCTTTTAGGGAAAGTCCCATATTCAGATATTTGGACATGATGAACGGCAAATTGACTACTTTGGATGGGTTGTAACAATTCTTGCACGTGCAATCCGTACTGATTATATCCGGTAAGAATCCATCGGCGATCGCTTTGTAAGCAATATCGAAATCAAAATGGGCTACCCCGTTGGAAGAATCGAAAATGACGCCTCGCTCCCGAGCATCTTTGATTTTCTGCAATACTTTCCCATTTTCATCCAAGGCAACATTGCCTACCCCATGATAAATGTGCGCGTAGATATCTCCAGGACGGAAATAATCGGCCAACTCACCCGCATCAATGATCGGATCTGTCGTATGCACACAAATCGGACAGCCGATTTCTTCAGCAATTTTGATGGTCTCGATCAGCGGCTCCAAATACAAATTGCGGTCTTCCAATAAATCTTTGCTGAAACGCAGCTTCAATCCGATCAGATTATGCCGATATTCATCAAAAGTCTGAATGATTTTGTCCCGGTTGAAATTCTTGGGATCAATATTTTCAAGGTACCCCGTCGGACCGCCGCCCAAAGTAGCCAAGCCCACATTCACAACGTTGAGATAGCTTTTGATGCGGACAACGCTTGGCGTAATGATGGAATTGTAAAAACTCCTGTAATTACCCCAGCCTGCACTTCCGGCATCCACTACAGATGTGACCCCGTTCGGCAAGAAAGCTGAATTCGGTTCAACGCAAATTGGTGCGCCATTATAAAAAACATGTGCATGGAAATCAATCAATCCCGGAAATACATAACACCCTTCCGCATCGATGACCCGCTCTGCAACGATTGTCTTTTCATCCACTTCAGAAATGTCCACAATCTTGTTCCTTTTGACACCGATTGACTTCACAACATCAATATTTGATGTTGTATCAATTACCCTCCCATTCTTAATCAAAATATCCAGTTCCATTTCTCATCCCCTCTTTCTTTTGGTTACACTCTCTATAATGCAAAAAGCGTGCCAACTTTAAAAGCAGGGTATAAAAGCGTTTACCTTTTAATGCAACCGACCGTTTCATTTCAAAATGAAACTACTATCTCATTTTGAAATGGAATGATCAATGTCATTTTTGCTATGAATCATCTAGCCTGAAATATCCAATTTTACAAATTTGTCGGTTCCAACTTTACGTTTTTGTACCAGTATCCTCTACCCGCCTATGACAATGATAGGAATGATTTATTCTGGGAAGGCTTGACTTAAAGTGAAGGTTAACCTGTATAATGGATTTAGGTTCGGATTCCATGTGAAGATAGCTGGCATAACAAAATTGCCCTTACCCATACATGTAAGCGCGAACAAAAAGAATGCAGATAAAGGTGTCTCCGAAAAATTCATTCGCACCGTTATCCGCATAGAAAATCACTATTAAAAGGAGAATAAAATGAAAAAACCAAACATTATGTTACTGGTCTTCAGTGCGATGAGCTTTGTCCTTGCCATGACGGCTTTTGTCTTCAGCGGCATCTTGGACAAGGTGGCCGTTTCGCTGGGCATCTCGGTGGCCGAGTCCGGGCTGCTGAACACAATGTATTCCTATGGGGCTGCATTCGGTGTGCCGATCACTTTGATTCTGTTCCGGAAGATCGAACGCAGCCGGATGCTGAAGCTCATGCTGTTTGCGACGATTTTGACGACCTTCGCGCTTATCTATGCCCAAAGTTTTGTGCAGCTGCTCATCGTCCGGCTGCTGATGGGGATTTCCGCGAACAGCTATGGCGTGTTGGCCATTTCGACGATCTTAGCGCTCTCTCCCAAGGATAGGCAAGGCCGTTCCTTGGCTTTCTATATCATGGGCAGTTCCTTGGCGCTTGTCATCGGCATCCCGTTGACGCGGGTCCTGTCCGCTGTCCTCGATTGGCGCAGCATTTTTTGGATATTGAACGGCATGATGCTGGTTTCGCTTGCCTATTTCATGAAATATTTGCCGAAAGCGGATCATGAGGCGACAAAGCTGGATCTGAAAAACGAGCTGCAGTTCTTTAAGGACGGGAAAACGTTGCTGCTGCTTGCCTATACGTTCGCCATGTTTATGGGGTACAATGCGTTCTACACCTATGCCACGCCGTACTTGCTGCTGCTTTTCCCTTCCATCGAACCGCTGATGAGCCTGATATTGGTTGCGCTTGGCCTCGCCAGTTTCACGGGAAATCTGATCGGTGGCCATGTATCGGATGCTATCGGATACGCCAAGTCACTTATGCTGGGGTCGGTACTCCAAACGGCAGCGATGCTATTGATCCTTGTTTTCCAACCGTCGAAATGGTTAAGTGTGCTTTTCATTATCGTGTGGCTGATGAGTGCCTGGTTCACCGGGCTGCAGCTCAACACCGGCATCGCCCAAGTGACCGAAAACAAATCCAGCTTCATGCTCAGCATCAACAGCTCCTTGATCCAACTGGGCGGTGCGTTCGGCGCCAGCCTGGCCGCCGTCGTCATCAACCTCAGCGGCATCCAAAGCATCGCCTTTATTGCCCTCCTGACCAGTCTGGCGCTCGTGCTGATCCAAATGGTTTCGATGAAAAAATATCCTTGAGCATTGCCTGAAAATATAGTAAGGACAAGCAAAAGGCAGGAACTTCCCGCAACCGGGTGAGTTCCTGCCTTTTTCACTTAATTGATTATCCTGAGAGATCCTTTATGTAAAAGGTGTCAGCTTTTAGTAATTTTTATCAATTTGTTATTGATCTCTTTAACCGCTTCTTCAGAGAAGTAATTTTTCATCTTGTTAGCAACCCATAATAATGTAACAGGCGCGCCAGGCACAGAGCGTTCTGCGATGTCTGGTGCTGATTCTTTAACTACATTCCACGCCTCTTCATTTTCCATTAAAGTTCCTAATGTGTCCAGAACCGAATAAGAATCGCTTGGGAAAAGATCAACCTCACCGCTTTCCTGTGTAAACCAGTTTTTGACATTTATCTCAGGATTCGGATCTACAAAAATATAAGATTGATCTGGAGCGTCAACCTTCCTGAAGACGGCAACGTCTTCGTAACTATCGGAATATGCCCTAACTTTATTCTCTCCTGGCTGTAAAAGTACATTTTCAAATGAAAATACGGTTTCACCCGCAACGGTCCCCATATCTGTTTCATTGATTATTAAAGAAACTTGTTTCAGGTTCGAATATATCTTGATGTCAATCATATCTTTGTCCCTATTAACAAAACGTTTTTCGCATATATGAATAAAAGGTTCCTGAGACCAGTTCGCTTTGTAATAGTAAAAGGCGTCTTTCTTAGTAATGCGATCAAAAGTGACTAAACCCTTACAGTTCTTCCCTTTCGTGCCGCCTTCGTTTCTGACGCTACTCCCAAAATCAAACATGTTCCAAACAAAACTTCCCCACATATAGGACTTTTCCTTGATGATAGGATAGGTTTGTTCATGGTAGATTGCTTGAAACTCTTCACTGTAATCCTTCACTTTTGGAGCATCAGAATGGAAAGCCAGATTAGAATCGGCACCATATTCAGAAATACCTAATGGAACTTGCGGATTTTCTGTGTGGAAATTTTCAATCCAATCATTCAAGTCTTGCATTCTGTCATAATACCAACCAAAATATAAATTATATCCCACCATGTCAGTAATAAAGTTTAATTGGCTGTTGTTTTTAACTTCATACATATTGGCACTGGCTGACAAGGCAGTAGGCAGTAATTCATGCACCAAATCATTCAAAGTATTTACTGATTGATACATCGCAATGGATTCTCCGTCCATGGCAATTTCATTTTGAACGCCCCAGAAACAAATGGACGGATGGTGGCAGTTTTGTAGGATAAGTTCTGTTAATTGGTCCGTCGCATTCTCCAATACACCTTCCCTTTCAGGCAGAGACATCATCGGTATCTCAGCCCAAACAACATATCCTTCTTTATCACAAAAATCATAAACAGATTGACTATGCTGATAATGAGAAAGTCGGATTGCATTGGCGCCAATCTCCCTTATGATCTCAAAATCCTTTTCGATGTGTTCGTTCTTAACGGCATTCCCAACATCTTCAAAATCTTGATGTTTGGCAACGCCATTTATCCGCAAGTGTTTATCATTCAAAAAGAAGCCTCGGTCAGGGGTTAAGCTACACCTTCTGAAGCCGAATGTTTTCTTGATTTGATCGGCAGCCGTTCCATTCTTCTGCAAGGTTGCTTCTAAAGTATATAAATACGGACTTTCTTGACCTTCCCAAAGATTCGGTTCATCCAGCTCAATGGCAACATTTTTTTGGTCTGAGGGTATCGTTTCCGAATAAATGATATGATCTCCTTCATCCAGTATCTTTATGTTTACTGCAGCATCTGATGCGCAGATTGTATGTACTTCTAAATTGACGACACCTGATTTGTCCTCTTTGACTTCACTCCTGATGATGATTCCATCTGTTCCCCAAAAATCTAAAGAGAAATGATCTTTACCCACGCAAACCAGATTTACAGGTCTGTACAGGCCCCCGTATATTGTAAAATCTCCATTAAGAGGGGACACATCCCTCGTTTGACTATTATCCACAAACACGGTCACTACATTTTCCTTATCCCAATCATACAATTCCGTAATATCAAATCGAAAGGCCGAGTATCCCCCGCGATGTTCTCCTACAAACAGGTCATTCAAATAGACTTTACATACACTATTCGCACCTAAAAATTCTAAATACAGATTATCGTCTCTATGATTTTCTGAGATAGTGATTGTTCTCTGATAGGAAAACTCTTCTCTGTTATTATTGACCTCATTGTTCCATGTATGAGGTAAATTTATCAGCTCTTCCGATGTAGATTTGGGTTTTATTTTTTCTAAGCTGAAATCTCTTTTTTTAAATATCCAGCCCTCATTTAATGCATAAGTGTTCCGCATTTGTAAACCTCCAACCTTTTTAATTTATAACTCAAATACGCTTCAGTGTCGCAGAAATATCATGGTTTATACATACTTATAGGCCTTTGCATACTACAAAAAGGAGTAATGCTCAGGCCTATGGTTGGTATTATCCTAAAAATTTAAGTCTTCTGTCCAATTTCTTTCTTCTTGGATAGGTTTGATAGAAAAATCTCAATCTGACCAGCCTTACTGGTTATCACCCAGAATGTCATCATAAATATACCGAAGAATATATTATTCCATCCACCGCTATCATAACCCATTGCACCCAAACCATAATTCATCAACTGGATAGTTAATGCTCCAATGGTAAGTCCAACAATCTCCAGGGTGAGTTTCCCTAGGAACATCCCTATGTAGACAGAAGCGATGTAACTGAACAAAATCCCTGTAGAGGATAAATTGGATAATGTTTCTACTTTATTTTGAGATACAAAGATAGTTGCCGCGAGCCCAAATAAAATACCAGAAAAAACATAGGCTGTAATAACATTTTTTCTCTCGTTGATTCCAATGTTTACCGAGACATGCTGACCATGTCTCAATAGTTTTGCTCTATACCCAAAAGGTGTAAGCGATAGAATAATTTGATACAAAATCATGGCGAACACCATAATATATATTGTGTAGGGTTCTCTCCCAAAAATATTCAAGCCCACATTCGCCATAATATTTACACCATTGCCTCCTGCAAGAACAAGAGTCAATGCTTCATAAACTAACGCTAACATAATGGTACAAATGATGATCGGCAATTTTGAGGTGACATAGACTGTGGCAGTAATCATACTGATCATTACTGAGAAAACAACACATAGTGTCAGCAGCATCATCGGTCCACCATTAAACTGTTGCGTATAATAGACGCCTAGAATTCCAGCCAACACCATAGTAGCCCCACCCGAAAAATCAAATCTACCATGACGCAATTGCATGGCTAACCCGCAGCCCATCGTGACAGCCATCCCCAAATTCCTGAAAATAGCTTTCCACATGGCCGATTGCCCATAATAGTCTATTCCATTCGATTTCGTGATGGTGTACATAACCAAGAACATCAGAACGGGCAAGCATATTGTTATCAATATATTCCTAACCATTGTTTTACTGTTCATAAATTTCACCCCAGTATTTCCTTGTGACTAATAGTCTTACTATTCTCATTTGGCCATCAAGTCTTCCATGGACATGTTCATGAGTACTTCTTTGAACTCCTCATAACTTGCATCTGGATTATATGCAGTAAGATATTGCGTGAAATCTTCCGGAGAAATGAAAGCTTGGTCTATATCTGCGGTGAAGTAGAAACATTTTTCCTCCAGAGCTGTTAACTCTTCATCGTTGGTTACAAAAACCAATGAAGTATCGATACGCTCTGCTTCTTCAGGTTGATCAGCAAATGGTTTCTCTGCCACAGCATTAAGGATCATAGCAACAGGAAGAGCTACAGCTTCGACATTCGATAAGGTCATCATTCTCATTTCGCCATTTTCAAATGCGTCTAAATCATCTTTTTTAAATCCCGTGGTATACAAATCAACATCTGTCTTATCCGCGCTTACCATCGTAGGATGCACAAAACCACTCGCTAAACTAAAAATAGAGTCTAATTCCGGATAATTATTAAAATATGTATCTTCCAATGCACTAAAACTTAACTCCTGAGTCTCATAGATTTCAATAGGTTCGGTCGCAGTGTCATTATGGCTTGCAATTGTTTTCGTAAACGCTTGGATTGCCGCATTTTTTTGTGGGAAGTATAGTAATGGGAAGGTTACGATGCCTACGTTCGTATTACCATCTTTGATTACTAACTCGGCAGCTTTTTCTCCAATCGAGGAAGTATCGTACAGGCCATCATTCACATTTCCCAAATAATAGTCACTTGACTTTAACTCATCAAAACTGCTGTCCATGTCTGTGATGAATGCAGATAGGAATACACCTGCAGCCTCACATTCCTGCAAAATTGCCGGTGTTCCGCTGTCTATAGCCAAAACAATCCCGTCCACTCCAGATGCAATCAAATTCTGTACGGCTGTTATGTTGGTCTGCTCATCGTAGCTGCTTCCTACGACATACTCATATGAGAAACCGACTTCCTCTGACAGAGCGTCCATATACACGGTCAGTGCATCGAGCGTCTCTCCGCTCTGCATATGACCGAGCACGCCAATCTTTACATCCGCATAATCAAATGAAGCTTCCTCAGCTGTACTGTTGCCTGCCGAAGTAGAGTCGGATCCTTGTTGTTCTTCTGCTCCACCACATGCTGCCAAGCCTAATAACACTGTTGCACTCATAAGTAGTTTTATCATTTTTTTCATCCTGATCATCTCCTGATATAATTTTTTTGAAAAGTTCCGAACTTTTAATAGAAGAAAGTTATCTAGGTAACACGACTCCCTTCTTGCGGCTGGTTATGATCACGATGACAGCAAAGATCAATGCCTTCACCAGCGGAACATTATTTGCAGCAACACCGGATAGGGTAAGCCCATTTGTCAAAAGAATATAGGAAAATGAACCGATCAGAGCAGCACTCACTTTACTCTTCATCCCTCCTGACAAAGGCATTCCGCCGAGGATCAACGCCACCATAACATCCATATGATACCCTGCACCCGTGACACGGGAAGAGCTTCCCGACCGTGCTAAAATGAACAGGCTAGCTATCGCTACGCAGGTTCCCATGATGAGATACGCATATATTTTGTTTCTGAATACATTCACACCACTTTGTTTGGCAAATTCTATATTTGCACCAATACTGCTCGTGTATTTTCCTAGACGCGTGTAATTGAATAAGTAGTACACGACAGCGAACATGATTGCCAATGCTCCGATTTGAACATACATGTTCTTCCAGAATGAAAAATCAAAGCTAGTCCTGATTGTATTGGTTTGCAGAGTTATGATCGTTTGAACGCCCGTTCCGATAAACATCAGGAACAAACTAGTGATGACAGAAGGGAGACCTAACCAAGAACTCACCGCTCCATTTATTAATCCAAAAAACAGGGCTAAGAGCAAGGCGGCCATAAACGCCAGGAAAAGATTTCCTGTGGCATTTAAAATTATCGCTTGAATCAGTGTGCAGAGACCGATTGTGGCTCCAATCGAGATGTCCAAATTTCCCATTGAGTATACAAATACCCCTCCCAAACAAACAATAGCCAAAGCGACCGTTTGTTGCACCACAATGCTGACATTATAAGCTCCAAATAGGTTCCCGTTGGACGTAAAGCTAAAAACGATTAGGATCAACACTAAGCCTAAGTAAGGAACAATACTTAGCCAATCCCACTTTTTGATTTTTTTCATTAGACCAAGAAAATCCGCCGATTCGATATGATTTTCTCCACTCGATTTATTTGCTGGTTTTTCCATAATTATCTCCTTTCGTAATTCCCAAAAGACGCCATTAAATGATGTATTCAATGATGTCGGTCTGTTTCAGATCCTTGTCCCGTGTAATGTTGGCGCTGACTTCATTGTCTTTCATAATAATTATCTGATCGCACATTCCGATCAGTTCCGGCAATTCTTCACTGATCATCAATATCGCCTTATTATCCGCTTTCATTTGGCTGATCAATTGATACATAAATTGTTTAACGCCAATATCTACTCCGCGAGTCGGGCAATCCATGATGAAGATGTCGCTGTCTTTTGCCATCCATTTTGCGAAGGAAACCTTTTGCTTGTTGCCGCCAGATAACGTTGAAACGTATTGGTTCTCGTTGTTGCATTTTATGCTGAAAGCATCAATTTGGTGCTGGGCCACTTTTGTGGATGCTTTTTTTGATAAATACATCATCTTTCCGGACAGTCCTCGAATGCTTGGCATAATGATGTTGTCTCGAATTGAGCCTTCTCCAATCAGCGCTTCCCGATCGCGATTTTTTGAGATGTAGCCCATGTTGTTGTCGATCGCGGACATAATGCCCTCGATGGGGTTTCCTTTACATTCGATTGAGCCTTCTTTCAGTCGTTCCAATCCAAAAGCCGCTCTCCCTACATCCCGCATGCCGCTACCTGATAATCCGCCCAGGCCTAAGATTTGACCCTTATGCAATTTCAGATTAAATTTTTTTATTTCATTAAAGGATGCATTCTTAAATTCCAATACAACTTCACCGGAGTGGGATGGATCGTAGTCGTCTCTGTAGTAAGCTTCTCCAATTTCACGCCCTACCATCATATAACGGATTTTTTTGGGATCCATTTCTTCTTTTTCCAGCGTCCCTATGATGTTTCCATCCCTCAATACTGTCAAGATATTGCAAACTTCAATGATTTCATCCATGTCGTGACTGATGAATATGACAGCTTTTCCTTCAGCCGCCATTTTGTTGATGAGCTTGTAGATCAATGCTCTCCCGATATGGCTTAAGGCTGTAGTTGTTTCATCAACAACTAACAGCTGTGTTTCATCCGTTACTGCACGGCAGATTTCAATCAGTTTTCGGTCTTCAAAGCTGTAGCTGTTTATGCTGTCACCTCCCTTGATGTGCTCGATATCAAATGTTTTCAAGAGTTCATCAGCTGCTTGAACCATTTTCTTTTTGGATATCATACCCAAGTTAGTGAATTCCGCTTCTTTTCCAGCAAAGAGATTCTCTGCTACGGTTACATCACTGATCGTATTTGCTTCCTGAAGGATCATGCTCATGCCTTGCTCCCGTGCATGGATCATGCTTTCCGGATGCCATGCTTTCCCCAGGTAAATCATTTCCCCGCTATCGCAATCCTGCAATCCGGATGCAATACTGGTCACGGTACTCTTACCGCTTCCGTTTTCGCCGACCAGACCATGGATTTGGCCTCTTTTTATAGTCAGATTTACATCTTTTAAGGCAATCGTAGGCCCAAAGCTTTTAAACATATTTTTTACTTCAAGCAATGTTTTTCCTTGTTTAGACATTTCTGCAACTTCCTTTCTGTATCAATATCTGGTGTCCCAGCTGTTGCACCACACGGTTTCATTAAATTTGCCCTTAAATTCCGACTGACCAGTTATCTTCTCGACTGTGGCTCGAATGCATGCTCTAGTCGGTCCATAAGCATTTATGAATGTTTTCATCATGGGTAAATCATACAAATGATTTGTATAGCTTAAGGAAACACAAACCGTAGGGACTTCGTTGATCCACCAAGGTAATTCATTAGAATGTGGCGCTGAATATTTCACCCGTACATTATTTTCTTGGGCATAGCCTTTCATATGGACAAACACAAAGACGACATCGTATTGCTTTTTGAAAGATTCGACTGTGGGCATAGCCATAATTTTAAATTTATTGAATGGTGAGCGTTCTCTTTGCTCAAGATCATAAAACGAATCATTCACGTCAACCTGAAATCCAGCTTTTTCCAGTTCTTCAATCACGATTTTCTTGGCTTTGTCAGTCCCGTCAGCATAAGAAACGGGGGCACTTTCAAGAAAATACAGCATGGCTCTTTTTTTCTCACGTACATCGATCGGCAGCAATCCTTGTGTATCCTTGACAAGCGTAATGCTTTCATCCGCAATTTCTTTTGCCACCGCCAAGTGCTCTGCACTGCCGATTTGCATCAATTTCGTCGTCGACTCTTCCAGAGACTCCGCTTTCATTTTGTGCAATCCTAGCTTTGCCTTCATCCCTAGGATATGTTCAAGGGCTTCCTGTAATCTCTCTTCAGAAATGATGCCTTTTTCATATCCATCCAGCATGTATTGGAAATCCTCTTCTTCATCGTGCATGAACAAAAACATGTCGCATCCCGCTGCAATCGCATATGGAAGCTGTTCATTTCTTGGTTTAGCACTCAGCAAGCCGCCCATATGAGAAGCGTCGGTTACTACAAGCCCTTGGAAACCTAATTGTTTTCTCAATAAATCAGTTGTGATTTCAGGCGCTAATGTAGCTGGCATAATCTCTTCATCCAGGATGCCTGGCCGTAACTTTCTGCTGTATGCAGGAAGTGCAATGTGGCCAATCATAACCGTTTCCAGTCCATCTTCTATGAGTGACCGATAGACCTTGCCAAAACTGGCATCCCATTCTTCACATGTCAGATCGTTGATCCCCATCACCAGGTGTTGATCTCTTTCTTCAACGCCATCGCCCGGGAAATGTTTAGCACTTGTCAGTATATTGCTGTTTTTTAAGCCTTTAATGTTTGCTTTTGCCAATTCCAAGACTTGATCCGCTTCATTCCCGAATGCTCTGGTATTAACGATCGTGTTACGCCAATTAAAGAGGATATCCACAATCGGAGAAAAGGTCCAGTTACACCCCAAGGCGGTAGCCTCTATTCCACCGATATTTCCCATTCGGTATGCAGCTTCCGGAGTAGCAGTCGCTCCACATTGCGCTTGCGTCGCAACTTGCGTGCCGTTTTGGCAAAGACTGCTGCCGCCATCCTCGCAATTCGCTGCAATAAACATAGGTGTTTTACTGTACTTCTGGAACGCTCGATTTTGATGCAAGACTTTAAGAGGATCCCTTTCAGTGTATCGAGCTCCCCCTATGTGGTATTTCTCCACCAAGTTTCTGATGTATTCTTCATTACTGCTTTTCCCTAAAACAATGAAAAGTTGTCCAATTTTCTCTTCAATCGACATATTGTTTATTGTTTCTTCTACCCACTCAATGTCTTTATCCGATAATCCATAAGGCATTCCTTTGAGATTCGTTAACATTTATCTAATCACCTATTATTCATTTATTTCCCATACTATAGCACGTTATTTTCTATGCAATTAGAATAAAACGGTTTCAATTAGCACGTTTTTAAGGTTATTTTCCTTTTTTGTTTATTTATCCCCTATTCTGGAGTAAACTACTGTTACAGTTTGATTTTAAGGAGAAATGAAATGAATTCATCAACGATCGATTTTATTACAAAGCTTCTCTCGGATACACTGCATTTAAATTTTCATTATTTCATAGCTCCATACCCTAATATATCCGCTTTTGACCAATCTCTCCGAGAAAGTCTTGAAGATTCTGAAACATTGTACAAACAAGTGCAGGACTTTCTGTTGACTATGGAAAAAAACACTTTCTATTTTGTAACGGATAATTATTCAATCAGCTATATTTTTTTCTTTCCGTTCGTGGATAAACAGGATATCGTTGCCATAGGTCCTTATTTCAACAACCCGATTAATGATGATTATTGGAATGAAATCACTGAAAACAATCACCTGACTGCAACAGATATCCAAAATATAAAAGGATTCCTGTTCGGGATTCCTCAGATAGACAATAATTTACATCTTATTTCAATCATTTCAAATATCGTCTCCTATATTAATAAAGAGGACATCACTCCGTTCTCCATCAACTATCATGATTTTTCGAATTCGAGTAAAGATCATTATATTTATACTCCTAAAGATAATTTTGAAGCTTATTTCGACGCTGTATTCGATCGCTATAAGATAGAAAAAGAGCTTCTCAGCCACATTCGTAACGGGGATTGGGAAAAAGCATTAGTGGAAGCAGAGCGGTTCATGAGTTCGCCTATTGAACCTCGCCTAAAAAACACACTCAGAGATCAAAAGTCCCACTTGACTTCAGCAAACACTTTATTTCGTAAGGCTGTTGAAGGAAATGAAATACATCCTGTATACTTACATGAAATATCAAGCAAGTTTCTGCATATGATTGAACTTACAACTTCAGAAAGTGCTTTAAATAAATTATATGAACAAATGATCCGAGAATATTGCTTGCTTGTACAAAATAAATCCAGAAATACTTACTCTTTATCTATTAGGAAAATATTGGATTATATTGAATTCAATCTGAATTTACCCTTGACGCTGAACAGTATTTCCGAGAAATTCAACTTATCCGCTCCCTACATTTCCAGCCAGTTCAAAAAAGAAGTAGGGACTACTGTGATTCGATACATTAACCAATTACGCATCAATGACGCCATAAAATTACTTGACTCCAGTTCTATGAGTATTCAAGATATTGCCGCATATGTAGGTATCCCTGACTATAATTACTTCACTAAGGTGTTCAAAAAAGAGAGAGGCATAACACCTAGCGACTATCGTAAAGATATTATCAAATAGCCTGAGCTGAATTATGTATGCTGCAAAAATTTCTCGGCAAAAAGTTATTTTTGAATCGCTTTGGATGGAATGTTCATTTCCGCCAAAAAATCCTGTGATGAACACAAAGAAGAGGTCGCCTCAAAACGAGACGACCTCTTCTTTGCGTTTATATATTAGTTCTGATGCTCCAACCTTCTTACGGGCTTAGTCCACCATATCCTTATAGATATCCTTCAGGATCTCCAGTTGGTCATCCGACCAGGTGCCGCGCTGGCGTTGGTCGCGGAAGCGGCGGCTTTCGGTCTCCAAGGCTTTTTTGGAGCGCTTGATGTCCTTGTAAAGTTCGATGGCGGAGATGCGCTGGGCACCTTTCGAAAAGACGAGCTGCTGTTCGGCCAGGTCGCTGGTGGCGACATAGACTTCGGTCAGCACGTTGCGCAGTTTTTTGACGACGCCTTCGATGTAGGTGTCGGCGGTCTCTCCTTGGGCGGTGAAGATGACCTTCACGCGGTATTTGGAGTATTCCTTCGTGATGCCGGGTACGAACTGGGCGTCGAAGACACACCAGACTTCATTCCCTTCATAGTTCTGGTAATCGGACAGCGCCTGCAGCAGTTGATCCCTGGCCTCTTCGATGAGGTCCTGGTTCTTCAGCTTCACCAGTTCCGGCCAGGCGCCGATCATATTGTAGCCGTCCACTATCAGGATTTCTTTCTTCAACATGGCCTTCCCCTCGCTTCTTCTGGTGCGCAGACGCCGCAGATCAAACGTGGCGTTTGCGGAAAACTTCGTACATCATCAGTCCGGCTGCGACACCGGCATTCAGGCTTTGGACATGGCCGACCATCGGGATGGTCAACAGGCCGTCAGCCGATTCCTTCAACAGGCGCGAAATGCCTTTGCCTTCGTTGCCGATGATCATGGCCAACGGCAAGGTTGTATCCCACTGGCGGTAATCCTGCCCGGACATGTCGGTGGCGTAGATCCAGACGCCGCGTTCCTTCAGTTCTTCGACTGTGCGGTGAAGGTTCGTTACGCGCACGACCGGCACATGCTCGATGGCGCCTGTCGATGCTTTGGCGACGGTTGCCGTCAAGCCGACAGCGCGGCGTTTCGGAATGATGACTCCGTGGGCACCGCAGGCATCCGCAGTACGCAGTACGGAACCCAGGTTATGCGGATCTTCGACACCATCCAGGATGATGAAGAAAGGATCTTCGTTCTTGGCGGCAGCCGCTTCGAACAGATCATCGAGCACGGCATACTGGAAAGCGGCCGTAGCGGCGATGACGCCTTGATGGACAGCATTGTCGGACAACGTATCCAGCTTTGATTTGGGTACGGATTGGATCTGGATTTTGCGTTCCTTCGCCAAATGGATGATGTCCCCGATTTTTTCTCCGCCCAAGCCTTCCTGGATGAAGATTTTATTGATGTCGCGTTCCGACTTCAGTATTTCCAAAACCGGATGGCGGCCTATGACGAAGTCTTCGTTTTCCGGGACTTCACTTTCTACAGGCTCGCGCTTGTCGCGTTCCGGTCTGCCTTTTTTCGG
>NZ_JBAWAZ010000058.1:0-3168 GCF_049589555.1 Trichococcus sp. | reverse complement strand
AGTGGCGCAGACATTGATCAGCCGCCACAATTCGCGGGCTTTGACGGTCCGGTAGGTGCGGACGGCGTTGCCGGTAGCTTCCCATTCGCGGGCATCGCCGCAGTTGGTCCATTCGGCATCGTAGTGCGCCATCGCGTCCGCGTCGTAATGTTCGACATCCGGGAAACGCAGCGCATATTCTTCACCCTTCATCACGGCGTCCATGAAGTCGTCGGTGATGCAGACGGAAATGTTGGCGCCGGTCAGGAACTCAGGATTGTTGACGGTGTAGGTGCCGCCATCGCGCAATTTCTTCTCGGCTTCATGGATGACCGAGGCATCAAAACCGCCATGCCCCGGGATGTGTTTGTAGTTGACGATGCCTGTATACATGTTGATATCTTTTGATGAAAACGGCGTGAAATGCAGTTTTTCCTTCGCCAACATGCGGATCTGTTCATCCTCGAAATTTTCGATGATGTAGCGGAGAATGCGCGGATTCTGCATCTTCGAAATGATGAATTCGAAGATATCCGGATGCCAGTCGGCCAACATAATCATCTGCGCCCCGCGACGGGATCCGCCTTGTTCGACCAGATGCGTCAACTTGGCGATGTCGTCCATCCAGGAAACGGAACCGGAAGAACGGCCGTTGACGCCTTTCACTATTGTGTGGCGTGGACGCAACGTCGAACCGTTCGAACCGACGCCGCCGCCACGGCTCATGATTTCCATGACTTTTTTGCGGTGATCGGAAATGCCGCCGCGCGAGTCGGGCACGAAAGGCATGACGTAACAGTTGAAATAGGTAACATCGGTACCGGAGCCGGCGCCGTAGAGCACGCGCCCGGCCGGGATGAAGTTCAAGGCTTTCTGTTCTTCGTAGAACTTCAGGAATGCTTCATGGCGCAGCTCCGGCGTGATTTCGACCTCGGCCAGGCCATGGGCGTTGCGCATCGCGATCTGTTCGTAGAAAAGCTCCAGCGGTTTGTCCAACGTCAGGATCCGGCGCGTCACGATGCCGCCTTCCTCGACTTCGAAATCATCGATGTTGTGCTGGTATTCCTCGGAAACTTTGATGCGGACCGTCTGTTCCTTGTGGTTTACGGAAAGGACGGTTCCTGTTCCGCGAGCCGGATATTTCGGGTCCTCCTTGACCGTAAGAATCACGATATCCCCTTCGGACAGGGTCTCCTTGGTGGAATCCTTGTAGGAGTAGCGATCCAACATGACGAGGCGGGACACGCCCTCATAAGTCACGTGCATATCCTCCGTAATCGGAAACACATGCGGGAACCGCTCGATGTCCTTGTTCAATTTTTCGAATCCTGCTTTAAATGTGGTCTTTGTTGCATCCACAATAATCACTCCCTTATTTATGGCGAAAACACTAGATGTTGTGCTGATGATTTGTTTCTCATACCATATATATTAATTCTGTTCGCCGGATAAATCAAGGGGAACAGTCGGCGGGGTGGAGCATGCAAACGGTTGAAAACGTTGTTTGGATGGAAGGGGATGCGTTTGTAATAATATATCGGCCAATAAGAAGAGGGTGTTGTGCGTCGGGATGGGGTTGTCGGCTTTCGCGGAAAAAATGAGTCGCGAACAGCCGAGACAGGGCGTGGGCGTCGACTGTTCTGAGAGGGACAAATGCTGAACAGCCGAGACAGGGCGTGGGCGTCGGCTGTTACGGAGGGGACGAATGCCTAACAGCCGAGACAAGGCGTACAAGTCGGTTTTCGGGGGAAAAGTGAGTCGCGAACAGTTGAGAGGACAAACCGTTATCTGGATCCGGAAACCCCAACAAATCCTTCCCCGCCCAGAATGCGAAATAGTACCCGATCAGCCATCCCGAAAGCTATAATAAAAGCAGCAAGAACAACAAAAGAAAGGAGCTCAAGCATGAACGATAAAGAACGCTTCGCGGACATGATCCGCAAATCAAAATGCATCGTCGCCTTCACGGGGGCGGGCATCAGCACGGAGAGCGGGATCCCTGATTTCCGTTCGGCGGGCGGGCTGTTCGACAGGCTGAGCGGCCGCCATTTCACCGGCGAGGAGACGCTCAGCATCGGTTTCCTGGAGGCGTATCCCGCGCTTTTCTTCCGCAATTATGCGGAGCACTTCGATTTTTCGCAGGCGTTCCCGAACGCCGGGCACCGTTTTTTTGCGGCACTTGAGCAGACAGGCAAAGAAGTCACCGTCGTCACGCAGAACATCGACAATCTGCATCAGACAGCCGGAAGCAGTGATGTCATCGAGCTCCACGGCAACGGGACGAGATGGCGGACGTTCGAAACGGCCGAACCCGCCGATGCCACCCAAATCAGCATGGACGCGGAAGGCATCCAGCGCGACCCCCAAGGCCGGATGGTGCGTCCAGATATCGTGCTCTACGGCGAGATGCTCGACGAGGAGGCGATGGAGCGCGCGGCTGCAGCAATCGGCGCCGCGGACATGCTGGTCGTCATCGGCACATCGCTGGCCGTCTACCCTGCTGCGAGCTTCGTCCACTATTTCAAAGGCCCTTACGCCGTGCTGCTGAACCGGACGCCCGTGCCGCAGTCGCTGTCCTTCCAGTTGGCCGTCCAGACCGATGCCGGCGCCTTTTTGGCGGACGTCTGGCAAGAATATTTTGAAAAATGAATAATACGGCGCTGAAACAAAATGGGAATTCTTGAAAGGGGAAGTCGTTATGTCGAAGCTGAGACAGCTCGCGAGCTACTTGGTCTATTCCTATGAAAACCATACGGCAGCCCGATTCGGCGACAACGAAATGAAGCTGCAGACGATGCTCTATTTCGCGCAGCGGGAATGTCTGGCGATTGTGGGCGAGCCGTTGTTTGAGGAAAGTTTCGAAAACTGGGAAGAGGGGCCGGTGCTGCCGGAACTGCATTTCTTCTTCGAGGAAGACTACGATCCCTTCGAACCGTTGGAGATGAAAAAGTTGACGGAGCGCGAACAGTTCATTCTGGACCGCATCGTCTTTGCTTACGGGCAGTACGAAGGCTGGTATCTGGCGGATTTGGCGCGCCGCGAAGCATCCTGGCGCAGAAGCAGGACGGGTCCGGCGGCAGAATCTGCTGAACCCAAACTGCTGGAACTTGCGGATATCCGCGAGGATGCGAAAAAAGTGCGGATCTACGACTCGTTGTTTGATGTTTATTTGGATGAACTGGAGAACTT
>NZ_JBAWAZ010000057.1:0-7004 GCF_049589555.1 Trichococcus sp. | reverse complement strand
GCTCCATTTGGTCCTACGATCCCTGTTAATTTGTTCGGCTCAAACGCAAGCGTTGCATTTTTGATAGCAGACTGCCCTTGATAGGCTATGTTCATATTCTGGATTTTTAAATTTTCCATTATGTGTTGTTCCTTTCTCATTTATATATTTTCCGGTCTCTGAATTTGTGGTGATCGGCCTGCGGTATATAAGGTTTAATTAAAAATATTATTAGGCTTACCTAACTTTTTGTTTAAGTTTAACTTATTTAATCCAAGTGAGCAAGTATTTTGCATTTCCAGCATGCTTTTTCTGTACCTCTTTTCTATCAATGCAAAAAAAATCACCTTTTTAGGTCATATACATGAATGAAGTTCATTCATGTAACAACTTAAAAAGATGATTTATGTTTTATTACACCATACAGCCCGTTAAATTAATATTTGCAGGGTTCTATATGTGAAAGTTTACTCCCACTCGATGGTCGATGGTGGCTTGCTCGTGATGTCGTACACTATGCGGTTGACGTGCTTCACTTCATTTACGATGCGTCGGGAAATCTTGTCCAACACTTCGTAAGGGATGCGAGCCCAGTCGGACGTCATGCCATCGATCGATGTCACGGCGCGGATACCGATTGTGTAGTCATACGTACGTCCATCGCCCATTACGCCTACGCTGCGGAATCCTGGCAGGACAGTAAAGTATTGCCATACGTCGCGCTCCAAACCAGCATTCGCGATTTCTTCGCGCAGGATATAGTCTGATTCGCGGACGATTTCCAATTTTTCTTCGGTGATTTCGCCGATGACGCGGATACCCAAACCAGGGCCTGGGAATGGTTGGCGCCAAACGATGCTGTCAGGCATGCCAAGTTGTGTTCCCAATTCGCGGACTTCATCTTTGAACAATGTATTCAATGGTTCGATCAATTTGAATTGCATATCTTCAGGCAGTCCGCCTACGTTGTGGTGAGACTTGATTGTTTGGGCAGTCTCTGTTCCACTTTCAATCACGTCTGTGTAAAGCGTTCCTTGCGCCAAGAAGTCGATGCCTTGCAATTTCGTAGCTTCGTCGTCGAAGACGTAAACGAACTCGTTACCGATGATTTTACGTTTTTGTTCCGGATCGCTGACGCCTGTCAGTTTGTCCATGAAACGTTTTTTCGCATCAACGCGGATGATGTTCAAGCCGAATTTGCCTACAAGGCTTTCCATAACTTGATCGCCTTCGCCTTTGCGCAACAGGCCGTGGTCAACAAAGATACAAGTCAATTGCGAACCGATCGCTTTGTGCAACAACACGCCGACTACGCTTGAATCAACCCCGCCGGAAAGTCCCAACAAGACTTTTTTGTCGCCGACAGTTTCTCTGATTTTTTTTGTTTCGATTTCGATGAAGTTGGCGATCGACCAGTTGCCTGAGCAGCCGCAGACTTCGAAGGCGAAGTTCTTCAGCATCTCGTTGCCGTGTACAGAGTGCTGTACTTCCGGATGGAATTGAACGCCGTAAAATTTTTCTGCTGTATTGGCGAAGGCCGCAACGGGACAGTTGTCGTTTGTCGCAGTCACTTTGAAGCCAGCAGGAATTTCAGTGATTTTGTCACCATGGCTCATCCAGACAGTCTCGATGTCGGAAAGGCCTTTGAACATTGGCGTATCCAAATCAAGGATTTCGATGTCGGAACGTCCGTATTCTCTTTCATCAGCAGGAATGACTTTTCCGCCGAAATGGTCGGTCATCAATTGCATGCCGTAGCAAATTCCCAATACAGGGATGCCCAAAGCGAAAATGGCCGGATCGACTTTGAAAGCATCGTCTTCATAGACGCTGTTCGGGCCGCCGGAGAAAATGACCCCTTTGACGTTCCCCATCGCTTTGATATCTTCAGCAGTTGTGCGGTGTGAAACCAACTCTGAGAATACGCCGAATTCGCGGATGCGTCGTGTAATCAATTGGTTATATTGACTGCCGAAATCCAGTACGACGATTTTTTCCAACTCGGTAAATTGCTCTATCATCTAATAATCTCTCCAATTTCCTTAATATTTTTTTATGTACAATTCATCAATAAAGTGATTTGTTGTTTTGTGAATCACTAAATTTGCCCGTGTGATTGTGGGATAGATATACTCCCGAAGATTTTTGAGATTGACCCTTTTCCAGACGCCTCTGGCCATCTCGATGGCGTCCTCGCGTTTGCCGATTGCATAGTTGTAGTAATAATTGTCCGGTTGATCGATTGCCAGGTCCATCAGCATTTCGAAACGTTCGATGTACCATTTTTCGATCATCTCTTCCTCGGCGTCCACATAGATGGAAAAGTCAAAGAAGTCGCTGACGTAAATCTGTTGATTGCTCGGCAACTGCAGCACATTGATCCCTTCCACGATCAGGATATCCGGATGATTCACTTCCTCATAATCGCCAGGGACAATATCATAGATGCGATGGGAATAGACCGGAAACCGGACATTCGGCTTGCCTGTCTTCACATCCAACAGGAATTGCACCAAATTTTCCATATCGTAGCTTTCCGGGAATCCTTTGCGATCCATGATGTTGCGTTCCCTTAATACCCGGTTCGGATACAGGAAACCATCCGTCGTCACCAATTCGACTGCTTTTGTAGGATAGGCCCGTTTCAAAAGATTCTGCAGGACACGTGCTGTCGTACTTTTCCCGACTGCGACACTACCCGTAACACCGATGATGAGCGGAGACGGTTCATAGGATCTGCCAAGAAATCTGCTTTTATCCCTCTGAAGATTCCGGTACTGTTGCAAGTAAATATCGAACATATGCACCAACGGCACATAGACATCCTTAACATCTTCCAATGAAAGCCTATCATTCAATGATGTCAATTCCTTCAGTTCCTCTTCCGTGATTGTCGGAATGGAATCTTGATGAAAAGTTTGCCATTCTTCACGATGGATTTCGTAGTAGTTTCTATCTTCTATCATAGCTTTTCCCTTCTGGAAATAATCAAACTTTTGGTAATTGTATCACACTTTTCTGAAAATTTAACCCCCATCAAATACGAACATTTAATTTTAATTGAAACCTAATCTTTGCATTCTGCGGTGGGATAGCTTTTTAAGTTTCCGTAAAATCCCAAAGATTTGATTTACTTTGCATTTTTGCTCCGATACAATGAAAATGATGAAAGAAAATAGCGAAAAATATGTGCTGAATTTGTCAAATTTTATTTAAAAAAGAATTTAAAAAGCGAATGATCCGGCGAAATCATGCCGATTTGCAAAATCCATGTACAGCAAGCATAATAGAAGACGCGTAAGAATCAGCGACAGTACGACTTTTCCGCTTGATTCATAACCAGTAAAGGACGATCCTATATGATAAAAACACGTTGCTCAACCGGCAAGTCGCACGGCAAAATCATCCTGATGGGTGAACATGCCGTCGTCCACGGGGAGCCATCCATCGCCCTGCCCTTTCCGGCAGTCGAAATGACCGCGACCATATGCGAAGCGGAAGGTCCCTTGACCATTGATTGCTCATATTATAACGGCATCGCTGCAGAAATGCCTGAAATCCTGGAAAGCATGCGGACAGCCATCCAATCGGCTTTGGCCGAACTGCAGGTTTCGGGCGAAAACCTAGCGATTTCGCTCGCGAGCACCATCCCGGCCGAAAGAGGCATGGGTTCCAGCGCTGCCGTTTCAGTGGCCTTGACCCGCGCACTTTTCGCCTACTTCGACAAACCGTTGGACCAAGCGACCTTGCTCCGGCTCGTCAACATATCAGAGATGGTCGCACACGGAAACCCCAGCGGTCTGGATGCCGCCACGGCAAGCGGCGAGGCACCGCTCTTTTACATCAAAGGCCAGCCTTTCGAAGCTTTCCCTTTGAACCTGAAGGCTTACATGATTGTCGGGGATACCGGCGTGACCGGCCAAACAAAGGATGCCGTCGCAAGCATCGCCATGAAACTGACCGGCGAAAATCAACAACCGTACCGAGACGCCATCACCCGTTTGGGCGGTCTTGCTCAAACGGCGAAGTCAGCAATCGAAGCAAATGACCCGCAACAATTAGGGCTATTGATGAACCAAGCCCATGAGGTTTTGTCTTTTCTGGAAGTATCCAGTCCTGATCTGGACAGACTCGTATCAGCCGCCCGGTCTGCAGGAGCGCTGGGCGCCAAATTAACAGGCGGCGGACGCGGCGGTTGCATGATTGCATTGGCCGGCACCCGTTCTGAAGCGGAAAAAGTAGAAAAAGCTATACGCCAAGCCGGGGCGATCCGGACTTGGATCTATCAAATGGGAGGAAATGAAGATGCCTAAGAAAGCTTACGTCCGAGCGCATACCAACATCGCGCTGATCAAATATTGGGGGAAGCGGGACGAAACCGACTTTCTTCCTATGAACAGCAGCCTTTCCTTGACCTTGGACAAACTCTACACGGATACGATGGTCGTTTTCGACGAAGCACTCCCGCAGGATTCCTTCTATCTGAACGGCGAGAAGCAAGGCGAAAAAGAGACACAAAAAATCTCCAAATTCCTTGATCTGTTCCGCGATGAAAAAAAGACAGCTATGCGTGCTCGCGTTGAAAGCATCAACCATGTCCCTACAGCAGCCGGATTGGCATCCTCCGCCTCGGCCTTCGCTGCTTTGGCAGGAGCGGCCAACTTGGCTTTGGGTCTTGATTTGGATCCGCAGCGATTGTCGACCTTCGCCAGACGCGGCAGCGGCAGTGCGACGCGCAGCATCTACGGCGGTTTTGTGGAATGGGATATGGGGACTTGTTCCGACGATTCCTTCGCGGTACCGGTCGACGATGCCGGCTGGGATATCGGTATGGTCATTGTGGCT
Source organism: Trichococcus sp. (assembly GCF_049589555.1). Taxonomy (GTDB): domain Bacteria; phylum Bacillota; class Bacilli; order Lactobacillales; family Aerococcaceae; genus Trichococcus. Next base: position 2,180 of record NZ_JBAWAZ010000057.1, on the reverse strand, counting down.
GTCAACCAGCAAGCAAAGGAAGTCTCCAGCCGCATCGGAATGAAGCGGACTGTCGAGACTTCGCCCTTCTATCCGGCTTGGGTGGAATCGGCGAAAAGAGATATCCTGGACATCAAAGCAGCCATCGCTGCGAAGGATTTCGTCCGCTTGGGCGAAATCACCGAAGCGAACGGCATGAAGATGCACGGAACCATGTTGGGTGCGGAACCGCCTTTTTCCTATTGGGAACCGGACAGCATCGTCGCCATCAAGACCGCACAGGCTTTGCGCAAACAAGGCATTCCCTGTTATGTCACGATGGATGCCGGTCCGAATGTGAAGGTGCTGTGCCGCCTTTCGCAAGCCGAAACGATAAAGGAAGCGTTGTCGGAACATTTCACAGAGGATAAATTGATCATCACCAAGCCCGGAAAAGGAATCCGGGAATTGACTGCAGCCGAACGCGCTGTCTACAATTGGAACGACTAACAGGAACAGAGAGGGTTGAATTCATGACTGTAACAGAAGCAAGTGCTCCGGGTAAATTGTTCATCGCCGGAGAATATGCGGTAGTGACGCCTGGCCACCCATCGATTTTGGTCGCTTTGGATCAGTTCATTACGGTTTCTTTGGAGGAAGCCGATACGACCGGGACGATCCGGTCGGCTCAGTATGGCGGTTTGCCGATTCCTTGGACCCGCGAAGAGGATCAGTTGGTCATCGACCAGCGTGAAAATCCTTTCCTCTACATTACCGAGGCTGTCAAGGTGACGGAACGCTACATCAAAGAAACCGGGATACCGTTATCCTATTTCCATCTGTCCGTGAAGAGCGAGTTGGACAACGCCAGCGGGAAAAAATACGGGCTGGGATCGAGCGGTGCGGTGACGGTCGCGACGATCAAAGCTTTGCTGAAATTTTATGCGATCGATCCAGAATTCGAATTGGTCTACAAATTGGCCGCTTTGGCGCACCTGTCCGTCAAAAGCAACGGCTCCTTCGGCGACATTGCCGCAAGCACCTACGGCGGCTGGATCGCTTATGCCTGTTTCGACAGGGAATGGGTAATGAAACAAGCAGCCGAGCTGACGCTCACCGAGTTGTTGGAATCAGCCTGGCCGCAATTGATGATCCGGCCATTGACACCGCCAGCCAATCTGCGGTTGGTGATCGGCTGGACCGGCTCGCCGGCTTCGACCACCCATCTTGTCGACCGCGTCAATGATGTCCGCGGAGGCATCGACGATTATTACAAAACTTTCCTGGAAGCCAGCAAAAAGTGCGTGAACGCTATGATCGCCGCTTTCGAACAAGCCGATCTGCAGGCAATTCAGGCAGGCATCCGTGAGAACCGCTTGCTGCTGAAACAGTTGACTGCGCATACCGGCGTCGTCATCGAGACACCCCCATTGACGCAGTTATGCGACTTGGCCGAAAAGAATCTGGGTGCGGCAAAATCATCAGGTGCCGGCGGCGGAGACTGCGGCATTGTCATCATCGACAGGCAATCGGGCATCATCCCCTTGATTTCGGAATGGGAAAAAGTCGGGATAATGAACTTGCCGCTGCATGTCTTCAGCTATGTTCGAAGTGCCGCAGCCATCGATTGGAAAGGAGCAACCGAATGACGCTTGATTCAAACAGAAAAGACCAGCACGTCGATTTGGCAGAAAAACAATATCAGCCAGCCGATCTGTCCGATTTCGGGAAGATGCGCTTTGTTCATCACTCTTTGCCCAATCTGAAAGTGGCGGACATTTCGCTGCAGACGGAGCTTGCCGGGATGAGCCTGGCTGCGCCCTTCTACATCAACGGCATGACCGGCGGCAGCGAACGGACCAAACAGATCAATGCCGATCTTGCGACTGTCGCGAAAATGACCGGCTTGGCGATGGCTTCCGGTTCCGTCAGTGCGGCGTTGAAGGATCCCAGCGTGAGCGACAGCTTTTCGGTCATCCGCAAGGTGAACCCTAACGGACAGATATTCGCGAATATCGGCGCCCACCATTCGCTCGAGAATGCCCAGCGCGCCGTGGATATTCTCGAGGCCGATGCCTTGCAGATCCACATCAACGCGCCGCAGGAAATGATCATGCCCGAAGGCGACCGCGATTTCACGATGTGGCTGCGCCAAATCGAGGATATCACCGCGCATGTCGGCGTCCCCGTCATCGTGAAGGAAGTCGGATTCGGCATGAGCC
>NZ_JBAWAZ010000056.1:0-4235 GCF_049589555.1 Trichococcus sp. | reverse complement strand
TTGTCGGAGGCAACAAAGGCAGCGCTTATGTCGATGGATTCCATCCGGAAGGCAAAATCGTCCGGACATCAGAGTTGCTGAAGAACGTTCCCGGAAAAATCACAATGACCGCTGCCGGCCCGACCCGCTCATTCGGTCCAGCCCCGGAAGGACGTCTTGTTTCGGAGCCGCTTCCGGAAGTCACTGTCAATCATGACATGTTTTTCGAACACTACAACAAACACGTGAACGGTGAAGAAGCATTGGTTGTGCAACCCGCGCAAATCCTGCGCTTGATGTGCCTGCTTGATGCCATCCGCGTATCCGCGAAAGAGCACAGATCCGAATCATTTGAATAAACATTGATAAATCGTCGAAAGAAGGAAAAAGTATGAAACTAGGACTGGTTACCTCGATCCTTGATCAAAGTGATTTCAAGGAAATGATCGATATTGTTGCTGAAAACGGGCTGGATTGCGTGGAAGTCGCTTGCTGGCCCGCAGGCAAAGCGGAGCGCCGCTATGCCGGGGTATCCCATATCGATACCGAAAGCCTAACCCAAGAAAAAGCCGCTGAATTGAACGCTTATGCTTCCAGCAAAGGTGTGGAAATTTCTGCTTTGGCCTACTATCCGAATCCGTTGGACGAAGATCCCGAAAAACGCCGACTGGCCATCGATCATCTCTACTCGGTCATCGATGCGGCTGCTTTGATGGAAGTCAACATAGTCACAACCTTCATCGGGCGCATGCCTTCAAAGACCGTCAGCGAAAACTTGGCGGAAGTCGCGAAAGTTTGGACACCGATTGTGAAGCATGCGGAGGAAAAGAACGTCAAAATCGCGATCGAGAATTGCCCAATGCTGTTCACGGAAGACGAGTGGCCGGGTGGACAAAATCTCATGACGACTCCAGCCTTGTTCCGGAAAGTATTCGAGCTGCTGGACAGCGATCATATCGGCTTGAACTTCGATCCTTCCCACTTTGTCTGGCAGCAGATGGATTACATCAAACCGCTCTACGAATTCAAGGATAAATTATTCCATGTCCACTACAAAGACATCAAAGTTTATCCGGAAAAATTGGCGGATGTCGGCATCATGGCGACACCTTTACAGTACATGAGCCCGAAACTGCCTGGCTTGGGCGACGTTGATTGGGGCAAGTATGTCTCTGCTCTGACGGACATCGGCTATGCCGGCTACACCTGCATCGAAGTCGAGGATAAGGCATTCGAAAAGGATTATGCCGCAGTGAAGACATCCGTACGACAAAGCGCGCACTATTTGAGGAATTTTGTCCAGTAAGCTTGCTTGCTTTAAAACCCTGAACAAAAAATAAAATAAAGAGGTGATGTGGAATACTCGGCTTCAGGGGTATTTCGCATCCTTTTTTTAAAAGGAGAACATAAAATGGCTAAAAAAATGATCGGAATCGACATCGGCGGAACGGAAATCAAGTTCGCCCTGATCGATGTGTACGGAAACATCTCAAAAAAATGGAAAATCAAAACGGATGCGGCTGACAACGGCAACCATATCCCGAATGCCATCATCCGCGCCATCAACGAAGAGATTTTGAACGGAACGGACGGCACGAAAGACATCATCGGTATCGGCATCGGCGTTCCGGGTCCTATTTCCCAGAACGGGGAATTGGTCGTGAAAGCCGTCAATCTGGGATGGTCGGACATGCCATTGAAATTGGTGATCGAGAAGGAACTGCAGCTGCCGGTCATTCTGCTCAACGATGCCAATGCGGCGGCTTTGGGTGAAATGTGGAAGGGGGCGGCCAGAGGGAAAGCGAATCTGGTGTTTGTGACTTTGGGAACCGGAGTCGGCGGCGGAATCATCCTGAACGGCGAGGTCCTGAACGGAACCCATTCATCCGGCGGGGAAATCGGGCATATCCCTGTCCAATCGGAAGAACAGCGGGTTTGCGGATGCGGCAACATCAACTGCCTGGAGACCTATTCATCCGCAAACGGACTGCTGAAGACGATGAGCCTGCTCGATGAAAAGAAGCAGCTGACGAAGGACGGCTTCACGACGATCGATATTTTCGACTGGCTCAAAGAAGGCAATGCATTGGCTGAACAGGCTGTCCAAAAAACAGTCACGCATCTGGGCTTTGCCTTGGCGGGGATCATGAACACCATCGATGTGGAAGAAATCGTGGTAGGCGGAGGGCTTTCCGAAGCTGGCGACTTGTTGCTGGAGCCGTTGAAAACGGTCATCGATCGGCATGTGTTTCCGGAAATCAGAGGCAATTACGGTGTGAAAAAAGCGGAACTCGGCAATGATGCCGGTATTTATGGCGCCGTCTACGCCTACTTGACGGCACAACAGCATCCGAACGAGCGTTAAGAAGGATCAGGTGAACAAGATGATAAAATTGATCGCATTGGACCTGGATGGCACGCTTCTGAATTCGGACCATGGGATATCGGAAGCGAACAAAGAAATGATACGTGCATACAAGAAGCGCGGCTGCAGATTCGTGCTTTGCACCGGCAGGCCGTTTATCGGCATCACAGCCATCATCGAAACCTTGGGGTTGGAAGGACAGGGTTATGCCGTCAGTTTTAACGGCTCTGTGATCCATGATTTGGCCAGCAACGGAATCGTCCACAACCGCCCGCTGCCTTTTCAGGATTTATTGGAAATAGACCGGCTCAGCCACGCAATCGGCGTGGATTACCACATCCAGAGCACAGCCGGCATCTTCACCACAAACCACGACATCAACGTGCATACCGCTTTCGACAGCTGGCTGAACGGATCGCGCATAAATGTGAGAAAGCTTGAGGAGCTGCACAGCACTGCCATCAACAAAGTGCTGTTTGTCTCGGAACCAGCCCTGTTGGAGCAAAAGATTGCGGAGGTACCCGATCGCTTCCGCAGGAAATACAATCTGATGAAAAGTCTGGATTGCTTTTTTGAATTTTTGGACAAGCGGGCGAACAAAGGGACCGCATTGAATGTGGTCGCGGATAGACTCGGGATCCTTCCGGAAGAAATCATGGCAATCGGCGACAACGACAATGACGTGTCCATGTTTGCTTACGCAGGCATCAGCGTCGCAATGGGCAATGGTTCCGAGAAAGCGAAAGCGGCCGCTGATTTCGTCACTAAATCCAACGACGAGGACGGAGTTGCCTCTGCGCTGGAGAAGTGGGCGAATTGAGGGCAACCGGCTGATTTAGAGTGTGCGGAGTAACGGTCGTGTTTTTTTCGAGTTCCATCCCTTGCAAATTTCCCGGATTAATCATACAATGATAGCGATTACAACATTATCGAAAGGGCGGATTGTATGAGTCAAACAGTGTATACCAACTATTGGCAGAATCGCATCGGCAACATTCGGAAGGAACACGGCAGCTATAAAACTGAGGAAGAGGCGATTGCGGGGATCAAAGCCTGGTGGGAACTGCATAAGGAAAATCACAAGCATGTGCAGTATAACCGCACCAACAGCGGCGCTCTCGAAATCGTCTACGACGACAAAAACTATGTCTATCGGATCGAGAAACGCACAATCGAAGGCGCCTTGCCCAAACGAACGTACCGACTGAAGAAAGCCGGAGAAGTGGAATCGCTGCGTGGGAAATACAATCTCAACAAAGAATCGTTCCTGTTCGATGAATTGCCTGAACCAATACGCGACAGGCTCATCCTGGCGATGGCCGACATCCAAAAAGCCAGAAGCCATGTCTATGACAAAGAAGGCCGCCTGATCCGCGGACTTGAAGACAAAATCATTTTGAGAAACAGCTCTTCGTTCAAAAACAAAATTCCTAATCTAAATATTTAAAGATAACAAATAAGCACAAACGCCTAAAAAACGTTTGTGTTTATTTGTTTACCTTTTTTCTATAATCACTTAAATGAACTTGCAAATACTTACAAACGCTTATATAATTAAATCAAAGGTGGTGGGATGATGTACCAAGAAGAGCGCATCCAGCAGATTCAACAGCTGTTGGAGGAGAGAAAAAGACTTTCCAAAAAAGAAATAATGGAAGCATTCCAAATCTCTTCTGACACTGCGCGTCGTGATATCCTGGAATTCCTAAAAACCGGAATGGCTGTCCGCACGCATGGTGGCATTATGTTATCTGAAGAGAGCCCGAAGATACTCAGTTTTGGGGAGCGGACAGGCATACATAAACCCGAAAAAGAACAAATGGCAAATAGAGTATTGGAAGAAATAACAGAAAACAGCACGCTGTTTTTGGATGTATCGACTACGTTACTG
>NZ_JBAWAZ010000055.1:0-4424 GCF_049589555.1 Trichococcus sp. | reverse complement strand
CGACAGCACGTTCTGTTTGCCCAACAACAGATTTTCGAAAAACATTTTCAAGTACTGTTTATCCTGTTTCTCGCCCTGATAATAGTAGAGCACGAGGGCATTCCTGAAGTAGGCGGCATGTTCGCTGAAGAGCGAATAGTCGATATGTAGCCCTAATTTTCTCAAATATTGGATACCGAAAACGGCGACCGTCCGGGTATTTCCTTCCCTGAAAGGATGGACTTGCCAAATATCCGACAAAAATGCCATCGCATGCAGCGCTTTTTGCTCGTTGCTCAGATTTCTGTACGAGAAATTCTGTTCCTTTTCAAAATCGTACGCCAACGTATCCTGGATCATGAAATGCGAACTGTATTGGACCGTCTCCCCATCGAGCACAGGCTCTTTCTTTGTGATGTTCACCGTCCGGAACTTGCCTGCCGGAATTTCTACCGGGAAAACATCAGCGAACAAATGCCTGTGGATGCCCAACAGCGTGGAAGGGGAGAGCAGGAAGTGATCTTCGGCCAACAATTCCGCAATCCGGAGCGAAACGATATCCGCCTCGACCGTGTTGGCATCCACCTGCGCTTTCCGGTGATAATCCGAAATTTCGCGATAAATGGCGTCATATCCTTTTTTTCCTTCTATATGTTCAGAGGCCAGCTCGACCATGTACTCGGATGGGCTGAGCCCATCGACTTTTTGCAAACCAAACGCAGTCTGCCACAGAGCTAATTTAATCTGATAAGGCAACTCGTTCTCGGCCAAATCATAGGTGGGCGGCAATTTGCCTTCTGAATAGTCCATACCTATGCCCCTTTCAAATGGAAATAATGATTTTACATCTTATTATGGATTGATGCCGTCGAGTCAGACACCCAATTTTTCCTTTAAAGCCTCTGTCAATGTCAAAGAGAAGTTGATGCCTTTTTCGATGCCAAGTTCATTCAAATAATTGGGAATCGTGAGCGTCTTTTTCACCACTTTGTTGTCGTGCTGTGCTTTATATTTTTTGAAGTTGATATCCACAAGTGTCTTAATCTGAGTATTTTTTTGTAGATAGGTGATTTGATCTGGCAAGGGTAGAGGCTCGTTTTGCTCCAGTTTATCAATGACGGCAAAACCGATATAGTCCCTCGCCATCGTGATGGCCTCCGCCAAGTCTTTCCCTTGTGTATAGCCATCCACATCCGGTATCTCAACGAAATAAGGGTATTCCTCCGCCAAGTCGACGGTGATGTAGATGGGATAGATGTATATTTTGTCTTCAATCATGATGAGTCCTCCTGTTGATTCATGATAAGTGTAAAAGTTAGGTTTTATTTAAGACCGTGCTTCCTGATGAGAGCTTTTGCCAAGCGTTCATTTGTTTCCTTGTGTCGAACAATCTGTTCTTTCACATTTCCGTTGGTGTAAATATCATGATTGCCGCCATGGTTCAGGAACCACCATCCATTTTGTTCGAAAAGTTTAATAAGGTCACGGGTTTTCAATTTAATGAACTCCTCTTCAATAGTATTGTACGTGCTTAGTACGTATTCGTCAAATGGGTCGCTAGCTTTTGTTGAATAGACTTTAAAATGAAATGTCAAAAGGAATATACGCAATATATACCTTTTTTCATTAATGTGATAATTTCAGAGTCGAAGGATAAAAGTTTGGAAACCGAAAATGATAATGTAATCCAATTATTGGGTTCGATTCCCAATAGAAAAATGCGAAGATAACCATCAGCATCCTCCAGCTGGTTATCTTCGCTTTTTAGCGTTCTTTTGAACATTTTGTCTTTTATTTATCAGGCAAACTTCCGACAATTTTCCCAAACCCGACCCTATTTGCGGCAGATTTCCTCACATGCTTACTCTTGATAACCGCGAAAAAACTCATCCGCAATCAAAGTATGTCAGCAAAGCTGACGCTAACTTCTGAAAACTGGCGCAGTTTTTCAAAAGAATACTTAAATATATCGATAGCCCATCTGTCTCATCCCACCAACTGCGAACTTGAAAACCCTTCCGATTATGCAACGCCGAAAGTCAGTTTCTTTTCATAAAAACCTTACATAACTGACAAACAACAAGAAATATTCCCCGTTGTAAGCGGAATATTTTCCGGATGGAAGCAGAAATGTCATAAAGTCTATCATGAAATTAGAGCTTTTTATTTACGATGAACCGGAACCCCCGTATTATGGGGACATATTAAAAAACGATTAAAAGAAATTTCATCGGGAGGGAACAGCATGACAGTGAACGCAACATGGAATACAACGACAGCAACAACTTTAACCGGAGAAGAAGTAATAGCGATGGATCAACAGTACGTGATGCGAGCCTGGTCGAAGCAGGGCCAAGCTGCGATGGCAGTCGAAAAGGCGGAAGGCATTTATTTCTGGGACTATGAAGGCAACCGTCAAGTGGATATGTCCTCCTTATTGGTGAACGCGAACATCGGCCATCAGCATCCGAAAGTGGTGAAGGCGATCCAGGATCAGGCTGCAAAGATGTGCTTCATGGCACCGAGTTATGCGACCGATGTGAAGTCCTTGTTGGCGAAGAAACTGGTCGAGCTGGCCGGCGGGGATATGGCGCGCGTGTTCTTCACGAATGCCGGGGCCGATGCGAACGAAAATGCGATCAAGATGGCGCGGATCGCGACGGGGCGCACGAAAGTGTTCAGCGGCTACCACAGTTACCACGGCGCCACGCTTGCCGCTTCCAATGCTTCCGGAGATTCCAGACGCTTTGCGGCTGAAATCGGCGGCGCGAACGGCTTCGTGAAATTCTCCAATCCGTCTCCTTACCGTGACAATCTTCCATTTGAAAGCGAAGAGGAACTGACGGCCTTCTATCTGAAGAAACTGGGTGAACAGATCCAATACGAGGGCCCGTACAATGTGGCGGCCATCCTCTTGGAAACCGTCATCGGCGCGAACGGCATCATCGCCTATCCAAAAGGCTATCTGGAAGGGGTGCGCAACCTCTGCAACAGCTACGGCATCGTGATGATCTGCGATGAAGTCATGGCCGGCTTCTACCGGACCGGAACAGCTTTCGCCTTCCAACAGTACGGATTCACGCCGGACATGATCACTTTCGCCAAAGGGGTGACATCAGGCTATGTGCCGCTGGGAGGCGTAATCGTCTCCGAGTGGATCAGCGAATATTTCACCGAGAACCAGCTCCAATGCGGCTTGACCTACAGCGGCCACACCTTGGCTTGCGCTGCCGGCTTGGCGACTTTGGAAGTCTACGAGGATGAGAAGATCGCCGCCAACGTCGAAAAGATCGGCGCAGTATTGAAGGACTACCTGGAAGAGATGAAAGCCAAGCACCCTTGCGTGGGCGATGTCCGGACTTACGGCCTCTTCTGCGGGGTGGAGCTGGTGCTCGACAAGGAAACGCGCGAACCGCTCGTGCCGTTCAACACGCCGAACCGGATCATGCCGGCAATCTACAAGGAACTGAAGGACCGAGGCTTCTCGACTTTCGGCCGCGAAACGACGATCAGCGTCTGCCCACCGCTTACGATCACCGAAGCAGAGTTGGCTGAAGTGCTGCCGATCCTGGATGAAGTGCTGACGCTTGTCGATGAGCAATATATGTAAACTGCGCCGGTTCCCGGCCGCAACACATTTCAGAAAATCTACTATATAAGGGGTGGAGCGCATGCTAGTGAAAATTGAGGCCATCGTAAGGCCAGAGAAGACCGAACTGATTTTGGCGAAACTCGCTGAAAAGGGGCACACCGCCGTGACGCGGATGGACGTGTACGGAAGAGGGAAACAGGCAGGCATCCATATCGGCGACGTTTTCTACGACGAACTGCCGAAGGAATTGTTGTTCCTGGTGGCCGAAGCAGCCCATGAGAAGGAAATCGTCGACGTGATCACCACCCAGGCGCGCACAAGCGATTTGGGGAATTACGGCGACGGCAGAATATTCGTGCACGCAATCGAAAATGCCTATACGATCAGTAGCGGCGCTGAAGGACTTTAATAGAAGGACTGTAAAGGTGGGAATTGTATGAAGGAAGTGACAGCGATCATTCGCCTGAACAAGGTGACGGAAACGAAACAAAAGCTGGCTGCAGGCGGCTTTCCGGGATTCACTTGCCGAAAAGTCTTCGGACGCGGCAAGAACCCTCTGATAGGGAGAGACTTCCGCGAAACAGTCGGACACAGCGTGCTGATGCCGAAACGGATGTTTACGATCGTGACGGAGGATGAACATGTGGAAAATGTGATCGGCATCTTGTTGGCCGTCAACAGCACCGGTCAAGCGGGGGACGGCAAAATTTTCGTGCAAACGATCGCCCGCGAATATCAGGTACGCCGCGCATGAAACAGTTTAGGCGAAAAGAGACCAAGGAGGACAATTTTATGAAGAAAGCAGATACGCTCACAAGCGATGCACTGATTCCCGAGCAAAGCACGTCCGCGA
>NZ_JBAWAZ010000054.1:0-10673 GCF_049589555.1 Trichococcus sp. | reverse complement strand
ACGGATATCCAATTTTATGAAATAGGTCGCGTATTCTTCCCATCAGCTGATCGCGTTTTACCGATTGAGGCAGAACGTTTGGCCGGCGTGATGACAGGAATGGCCTACCAAAAAGATTGGCAAATGGCTGCTGAACCCGTCAACTTTTATCATGCCAAAGGAGTATTGGATGGGTATTTCGAGACAATGGGCCTGAGCGATCAGATCCGTTTTGAAGCTGCCAAAGACCTGAAATGGATGCATCCAGGCAGAACGGCTGCCGTCTATCTGGGCGATGCCTACATCGGTTATGTCGGCCAAGTCCATCCGGCAACGGCAAATGCCTATGACCTGAAGGAAACTTATGCTTTCGAAATCGATTTCGAAGCGATCATCGCTGCACCGAAGGAAGTGATCACGCAACAGCCGATCCCTAAATTCCCTGGCGTGACCCGCGATGTGGCTTTATTGGTGGATGAAACCGTCACACACCAACAGATCGTCAAGACCATCAAGGAAAACGGCGGGAAATTCCTGAAGGATGTCCATCTGTTCGACATCTATCAAGGCAAAGGCATCGAGGACGGCAAAAAGTCGGTTGCTTATTCCATGTCATTCCTGAACCCTGAAGCGACGCTTGTCGATGAAGACATCAACAAAGCCTTCACCAAATTGGTTGCGGCTCTGGAAACCGAATGCGGAGCAGCGATCCGCTAAGGGAACCAGCTTTACTCATTTTACTGAACAACACAAAAAACGATTCGCCTCAGAAACGGCGAATCGTTTTTTTTAGGCTAGCTTCACGGGTTAGCCCTTCGGAAATTAGATAAATCGTACCTATTGCGCTCTACGATGCTCAGTCGGCACGATTTCCTAAATTTCTTTCAGGGCTGAATGAACCCGTTCCGCTTTTGTTACTATCTGTTCGCCAATCGGATGGCTTTTTGGGTATTGGCGAAGTGTAGCTTCGTGTATTTGTCCAGCAGTTCCAAGCCGCCTTCACGGTACATTTCCGCTGCAATCAAGTCGACGTTGGCGCCGGCGCCTGAAGGGATCGGATAACCGGAGGCTACGGTCATGTCCACCAAGGTCTTCAGGAAGTAGTAGCGGGCGATGATGGAAGCCGCCGCGACAGCCAGATGGTGGGATTCGCCCTTGGTCTGGAAATGAATGTTCTCCTTCACCTGCACTTTTTGGTCGGAAATATGCTTGAAATACGTCGAAGGCAATTCAAACTGGTCGACAAGGATCGCTTTGGGCTTTTCTGGAGCTATTTTCTTCAACAACTGATCGAGCACTTGATTATGCAGCAACGCCTTCATTTTCCCTTGGGACATCGTCGGTTGGACCTCATTGTATTTTTCGGGCATCAGGTTGATGACGCTGTGCGGGACTTGCTGCAATAACTGCTTCGCAATGGTGATGATGCGGGCATCCGTCAGCGCTTTGGAGTCCTGGACGCCCATATTTTTCAGCAAGGGCAATTGTTCGGCGGACGCGTAGACAGCACAGACCGTCAATGGCCCGAAATAACTGCCGTTGCCGACTTCATCGCTGCCGATGACGGACCAGGTGGAAAAGCCTGCAGGGAGGCCGGTTTTGCTCGTGGCCTCTTTTTTAGGGCCGTTTTTTGCGGCAGGGGGGTTTGGATCCCCGACCTTCTCGCTGTTGGCTTGCCACTGCGCCGCTTCGCTTTCGGCGTTCTGACCTTGGAACAGCACTTTTCCGGAATTGTAACCGGTGATGGTGGTCTGGTTCTTTTTGGCTGTGAAAAGGCTGTGCGGCACTGGTTTCACAGCGTAATCCTGATAAAAGACGGCCATCTTTTTCAGTTGGCCCGTCGTTACTTTCAATACGACATTCGACATATTCTCATCCTTGCTCTATTTAATTTTTCTGGACAGCTTCTCGATGGTAGCATCCCTTATTCTATCACAGGAAGGGCACTTCTTGATGGTGAAATGTGATGGGATTCAGCCGGCTATTTCCGAAAAACGGGCAGGTTTGCGAACAGGAAGAGGTTTATACTGCAATCTGCAAGATTTATGTTAAAATATATTAGACAGTTTTTTAATGGAGGTCTTTGAATATGACGGAAAACAAAAGAAGATTCAAAACAATCATAGCAGGGAAGACCTATACGATTGTGGGAAATAAAGCACCAGAGCATTTGACTGCGGTATCGGAATTGGTCAATGCGCAATTGGAACAGATCAAACAAGCAGCACCGGCGCTTGGTCGGGAGGAGCGCGGCATTCTAGTGGCTGTGAATGCCATTTCCGATCAGATCACGAAACAGTTGGAGATGGAAGAGCTGTTGCTGAAAGTGGCGAAGCTAGAGAAGGCTTTGCAGGAAAGCCAAAGCGTTACACACTCCGCTTCCGTTGAGGAAACAGAACAGGCTGAGCCGGAGAAGACTTTAGCTGAAAAACCCGAACCTGAAGCGGGTGCCGACGTTGAACCAAAAACTGCCGCCGTTCCCCCGACAGAGGAGAAAGCAGCTACACAAGCAGGTGAACCCGAGGCAACAGCGGTTGAAACGCCTGAAAAGGAACACAATGCAGAAAAGATGACCGGTAATGCGGCCGCTAAGAAGGCAGTGGCTACCTTTGCGGGAAAAAAGCGCGATAACGAGAGCCAAACAGTCAACTCTATGCCTGCAACCATCAGTGAACTGCAACAAGCTGCCCGCGAAGCCAACGAACTGCCGGCCAGGAAATCCAATACAAAATTGACGAAGACGACAACCGCTTCTGAGGCGGCACTGAAACGGGAGCAACACAGAAATCAGGTGCGTTCGGCTTTGGGTGTCAACAGAAATGCTGAAAATGCCATTCCGCCTTACACCAAAAATCACGAGCACGATGGAAAAAAGTAGTAAAAAGACTGTAGAAATCAGGTGAAAAAATGCTTACGTTGATCATAGTGCTCTCATTATTGTGGGGCATCTATACTGGCGTCAGAAGAGGACTTATTCTGCAGGTTGTCTACACCCTGGGATATTTCATTTCTTTCTTGGTCGCCAGAGAATACTATGCCGTAGTCGCGGAAAAAATCGATCTGTTGGTCCCGTACCCATCCGTCGAGTTCGGCAAAGAATTGATTTTTTACACAGAAGAAGTGTCATTCGTCCTGGATCAGGCGTTTTATAACGGATTGGCGTTCGTCCTGTTGTTGTTCGCGGGCTGGCTTGTCACGCGATTTGTCGGGAGCATGCTGAACTCATTGGCATTCTTCCCGATCATTAAACAGTTGAATCAGCTGGGTGGCGGCGTACTCGGATTCCTGATGCACTACATCGGGATCTTCCTGTTGCTGACGCTCGCATCCATGATTCCATTGGATTTTATCCAACAGCTTTACGTCGATAGCGAACTTGCGGCTTGGATGGTATCAGAAACGCCATATTTCTCACGTTTGATCTATGACTGGTGGATCGGCATCATTTAGTAACAGAATGTTAATTTAACAGAAGGGACTGTATAGTGTACTATATTGTCCCGCTTTTTTTGGAGAAAGCACTTTTTAGGAGAATAAGATGAATAATAAAATAAGCAAAACATTAGAGTTCGAAAAAATAAAACAACAGCTCCAAAATTTTGCTGCAACCGACCAAGGGAAGGACCAGATTCAGGCTTTGCGGCCCGAAACCGATCCGGAAAAAGTCGTTGCATTGCAAAATGAAACGGAAGACGGCAGAAAGGTGTTGCGCCTGAAAGGCGGTATTCCGATGCCAAGGCTGAAGTCCATCCGCAGCCACCTGAAGCGCCTGGAGATAGGCGGCACCTTGAACGGCAAAGAGATCGCCGAAATTGGACGGGTATTGTCGACCACAAGAGAAATCATCCAGTTCTTCCAATGGTTCGAAGACAACGAGATTTCATTCTTTGTCCTGGACGAATTGGTTGCCAGGCTGGTCGTATTGCCTGAAATCACAAGAAGGATCCAAGCAACCGTCTATGAAGATGGGACGATCCAGAATGATGCCTCGCCTGCTTTGAAAGGAATCCGCACAGGAATCAAGCAGGGCGAACAGAATATCCGGACCAAATTGGATGACATCATTCGAGGCAGTAAGTCAGCCTATCTGAGTGATGCCATCATCACGATCCGTAATGACCGGTTTGTGATTCCAGTCAAGATCGAATACCGCAATCAGTTTGGCGGGATTGTCCACGACCAAAGCTCAACCGGTCAGACGCTTTACATCGAACCGCAAGCCATCCTGGATCTGAATAATCATCTGCGCCAGCTGGCTGCGCAGGAGAAAGCGGAAATCGAGCGGATCTTGTATGAATTATCGATGGAAATCGAGCCTTTCACACAGGAATTGTACGGGAACAGCGAAGTGCTGGCGACGCTGGATTTCATCAATGCAAAAGCGCGTTATGCCGATTCCCTGAAGGCGACACGCCCGATCATCAGCAAAGAAAACCACATCGCCATCTGGAAAGCCAGACACCCGCTCATCGATCAGAATGACGTAGTCGCGAATGATCTGATCCTCGGCGAAGCATACCAAGCCATCGTCATTACCGGTCCGAATACGGGCGGGAAGACGATCATGCTGAAGACACTCGGGATCATCCAGATGATGGGCCAATCCGGGCTTCAGATACCGGCGGATGAGGACAGCCAAATCGGCATTTTTACGGAAATTTTTGCGGACATCGGCGATGAACAGTCGATCGAACAGAGCCTGAGTACGTTCTCCTCGCATATGACCAACATCGTCTCGATCCTTAATCAGATCGATGACAAAAGTCTGGTGCTGCTGGATGAGTTGGGTTCCGGAACCGACCCGCAAGAGGGAGCTTCCCTGGCCATCTCGATTTTGGACTACATCGGCGGCATCGGCAGTTATGTCATGGCCACCACCCACTATCCCGAATTGAAAGCCTACGGTTACAATCGCTCCGGCACGATCAATGCCAGTATGGAATTCAACGGAGAGACTTTGGCTCCGACCTACCGTCTGCAGATAGGCGTTCCCGGACGAAGCAATGCCTTCGATATCTCGAAGCGACTCGGTTTGAACCCAAGCATCATCGATCAGGCGCGCAGTTTCATCGATGTGGACAGCCAAAACCTGAACGAAATGATCGCGGATCTGGAACAGAAGCGACGCGTCACCGAAAAAGAATCCCTGCAGCTCCAAGCGCAGTTGGAAGAATCCGACAAGTTATTGGCGGATCTGAAGCGCGCCAACGAAAAACTGGAAACCAACAAGGAAAAAGTCATCGAAGACGCCAAAAAAGAGGCCAACAAGTTGGTCGATACGGCGAAAGAAGAAGCGGAATTCCTGCTGCAGGAAATCCGTGAAATGCAGCTGAACATGGGGACTTCCGGCAGCATCAAAGAACACGAGCTGATTGATCTGCGCAAGCAATTCAATGATCTGCGTCAAGAGGAATCTTTGGTCAAAAACAAAGTGCTGCGCAAAGAAAAAGAGAAAAAGATGTTCAAACCCGGCGATGAAGTCATGACGGAGACGTACGGCCAGCGGGGCACACTCGTTGAAAAGAAAGGCAACGCTGAATGGGTCGTGCAGATGGGGATCATGAAGATGAAATTGCCGGAGTCGGATCTCAGGCTGATCAAAGAGGAGCCGCAGCAACAAAGAAGACAAAGGCAGATTGCCACTGTCAAATCGGCTTCATCCAGTCACGTGGCGACGCAGCTTGATCTCAGAGGCCAGCGCTATGAAGAAGCTTTGGCTGAAGTAGATCAGTATCTGGATGCCGCTTTATTGGCGGGTTATCCGCAAGTCACTATCGTCCACGGAAAAGGGACTGGCGCCCTCCGCAAAGGGGTGGGCGACTTGCTGAAGCGTCATCCGCAAGTGCTGTCCTATGAGTATGCAGCGGTTAACGCCGGTGGAAACGGCGCGACGATCGTGACGTTCCGCGGCTGAGCAGATTGATTGGTACTGAGCAAAACCTCTGCTATAATTAACACATAACGATGAATTGTGAAGGGAGTAAATACAATGGTAAAAATATTAACAGATGCAAATTTTGAGGCAGAAACGAAGAATGGGGTCGCACTGGTGGACTTTTGGGCAACTTGGTGCGGACCTTGCCGCATGCAATCACCGATCATCGATGAATTGGATGCAGAAATCGGCGACAAAGTGACATTCGCTAAAATGGATGTGGATGCTAATCCGCAAACGCCAAGCCAATTCGGCATCATGGGCATCCCAACGTTGTTGATCAAAAAAGATGGCCAAGTCGTAGAAAAATTAGTCGGCTACCATGCAAAAGAAATGCTTGAAGAAACGCTTGAAAAATATATCTAAACAATAAGAAAGAGTTGCCGTTGCCCTGATGTTTCAGGACTTCCGGCAACTCTTTTTGTTGTGGGAACTTTGTGGTGGAGGCTGTCATTTTTGGCGAAAGGTAGTTGGCCGGAGGAGAGCCAACGAACCGGATACGCAACTCCGGCCAGAGCCTAACCACCGGAGTTGCATGTTCCCATCGCAATCCCTGCTTCGGCGAGGATCCCTTCGCCGGAGGACAGCAAACGGACGGGTCCTCAGCTCCGGGCAAGGCGGCTTTCGCCGGAGGACAGTCAAACCGCGTCGCATTCGCCAAAAAAAGCCCAAGCATCTCGGTAATAGATTACCGCGATGCTTCGACTGAACTGTTCATTCGATGAACAGGGTGATGATGACTTCTTTTTTCTTGTCTTTCCCGACGAGGATCTCTGCTTTTGCTTCACAGGGGAGACCGGTCGTCATCTGGATCTGCTGCGCCAAAAATCCGGCTTCCAGTTGGAAGGAGGCCTGCTCGTTTTGGGTGCGGACAGTGATCAGATCGCTTTCCAGACGGTATTGTTGCGTATTTTTTTCTTTTTTGAGCAGTTCCAGCTGTCCGAAACCGCAATAAATCATCGCTTCATATAGGTCTTCCTGACTTTTTAATGGGAATTGCCGAGCCAAATCTTTCCCGGCCCAATACAATATTTCATCGGTATGTTCGCCAAGGATGTTCCCCAGAAGGTAATCCCTTATCAATAAATAGGAGAAGTGTTCGTTATCGATAATACGGGCATTTTCGTTTTCAGGATTCAATTGTTTTCCCCCCTTAAATGTACTCTTCATTATACACGTATTTTAAATAGTGGATAGAGCCTATTTTCAAGCGATGCCTATCAATGGCGTTTTTTTTCAACATCAGGCATAATAGGGTTAAGAAATCCAACACGCAACTTGAAAGGAAGATGTTTATGTGGACTGCCAAGAAAGTTTTGGGATTGATGCTGCTGTTGATTCCGGTCTTTAAATATATTTCAGACTGGAAAAAAGAAGAGGAACAACGCCGCTTGCTGAACGGCTGAACAGACATCTCCATCCATACAAAAAAATGAAAACTCGTTATACCGCATGGCGCGATATAACGAGTTTCGTTTGTGATTAAGTAGTAAAGTATACGATATTTTAAATGGGAAAGTGCATCACCATTGGATGCACAAGTTGGAAAATATTCCATGCATCCAATGGTGATGGCTAGCTTCACGGGTTACCCCTTCGGAGAGGATAAAGGAACCCCTTGTCTCTACGAGCCAAGGATACTGTTCGACTAACCTGCTGACGCAGGAAGTCTCTCAGCATATTGCGCTCTACGATGCTCAGTCGGCATGATTTCCTAAAATTCTTTCAGGGGTGAACGAACCCGCTCCGCTTTTCTTATTCAGACTGGATACCGTGCACTCTTTTGATGTTCAGCCCAAAAAGGATGCCGTTCCCGGGTGCGGTGATGTTAACCGCTTCTTCGATTTGGTTGATGATTTTTTCGGAATGTTCTTCCTGGGTCAACACCAGCAGGATTTCCTTTTCCGGTTCCAACGCCAGATTGAACAGCTTCTTGTTCTCATGCATCCCGGATCCGCGGCCGGCAATGATGGTGCCGCAGTAGGACTCTTCGCAGCGCGCGCTTTCGAAGACGCGCTCGATCATTCCTTTGTCGACTACGGTTACGATTGATTGATAACTCATCTGTGTTCCCACTCCTTTTCCTGATTACTGAAATTGAGACAATTGTAGCATAGATATTTTTGAACGGCCAATAATCGGCAGTGGCTTTGGGAAAAGGAGACTGCCTTTTCCGCAAAAGCGAAGCAATTTCGGATGAAATTTGCCTCATTTTCACCAAATCAGTGCATCTTAAGGTAAAATAGAGATACGAAAACAAATAAAGGAAGTTACTGCATGAGCAAAAAAGCAATCGGTTTTATTGACTCTGGTGTCGGCGGCTTGACCGTCGTGAAACAAGCAATGAAACAACTTCCCAATGAATCCATTTATTATCTGGGGGATTCCGCCAGATGCCCCTATGGACCAAGGCCCAAAGAAGAAGTGATTCAATACACATGGGAAATGACACAGTTTCTGCTGAAGAAAGATATCAAAATGTTGGTGATCGCCTGCAACACAGCGACCGCAGCCGCCTTGGATGTCATCCGAGAGCGCGTGGACATTCCGGTGATCGGCGTCATCAATCCCGGCAGCCGTGCTGCCATCAAACATTCGAAAAATGAACGCATTGCCGTGATCGGCACAAAAGGCACCATCAATAGCGACGTTTATAAACAAACCATTAAGGACAAAGACAAGGACATTTCGGTCATCAGCATGAGCTGTCCCAAATTTGTTCCGCTCGTGGAGAGTAACCAATACAACGGATCGATCGCCAAAAAAGTGGTTGCGGAAACGCTGAAACCTTTGCTGAAGGAAGCGATCGATACCCTCATTCTGGGGTGCACGCATTATCCGCTTTTGACGCCGCTCATCCAAAATGTGATGGGCCCTGAGGTGACTCTTATCGATTCCGGAGCTGAAACGGTATCTGAGGTGAGTACGTTATTGGACTATTTCCGCTTGGCTGAAAGCTCGCACAACAAGGAAGCATCCGAATATCGTTTTTATACGACGGGTTCGCCCAAACTATTTTCGGATATCGCTGAAAACTGGCTCGGCCAGAGCAATTTTACAATTGAAAAAGTTGACTTGGAAAATTTGATTGAGAAATGAGGGATACGATGAACGCAACTGAAAAAAAGAAAATCGTGATAGCGACTAAAAATCCGGGAAAAGCCAGGGATTTCGCCGTCCTTTTTGAACCAAAAGGCTATGAAGTCGTAACTTTGTTGGACTATCCGGAAATAGAGGATGTTGAGGAAACCGGCTATACATTTGAAGCCAATGCGCGGAAGAAAGCTGAGACGATCGCCGGATTGTTGGGCATGACGGTCTTGGCGGATGATTCCGGCATCTGCATTGATGCCTTGGATGGCCAGCCTGGTGTGTTTTCTGCCCGTTTCGCTGGTGGGATGAAAAGCGACGCCGCCAACAATGCCAAGGTGCTGGCAATGCTTGGGTCCCAGAATAACCCATCCCGGAAGGCACACTTCCATTGCACGCTGGTGTTGGCCCACCCCAATCGGGAGAGTCTGGTGGTCGAAGGGGATATCGAGGGCGAAATCGCCGAGTTTCCGAGCGGAGACAATGGTTTCGGATATGATCCGTTGTTTTATTTGCCACATTTAGGCAAGACGATGGCGCAGTTGAGCGATGTCGAAAAAAATCAGATCAGCCACCGCGCCAATGCCCTGAAAAATCTTGAGAAAAGTTGGGCAGCTTGGCTGGAAAAGGAAGCGGACTAGATGATAAAAATACTTGCAGTCAGCGACAGCCACGGGGAAAAAGATATTCTGAACGAATTGGCTTTACGATATGCGCATCAGGTCGATCATTTTGTCCACTGCGGCGATTCGGAATTGAGCAGTTCCGATCTGATCTGGGGGATCATGACCACAGTGATGGGGAATTGTGATTATGATTATCAGCTGAACGACGAATACCGATTCCAGGCCGGCGACAAAAATGTGCTGGTTGTCCACGGGCATCGTCATTCCGTGAGGGGCTCAGTAGCCGGTTTGAAACGCGAAGCCCAACAAGCGAACGCTTCACTGGTATTTTATGGACATACCCATATCGCCAAAGCGGAGCTGGAGGATGGCATCCTGTTCATCAACCCGGGCAGCATCAGTCAACCACGAGGAACACTGATGGAAAAGACCTATTGCATCGTCACGTTGGACGACCAAACGGCCACAGTTACCTATTACAATGACCGCCATCAGGAAATGGCAGACCTGAACAATCAATTTCAAATTCTTTGATCACATGCAATGAAGGTGCTTCCGACGGATTAGACTGCGGATGGACACCTTTTAGGAGGAAATACAAATGATTAGTAACGAAGTAGCCGGGTTATTGCTGGACAATGACGCGTGCGGGGATCTGATGATCCATGGCGAAAATGTCGCAAATGTACATTGTTCGAATAACCTTAACCATGCGTTTCTGGTGCTGTCCCAAGTGAAGTATTCCGTCATTCCCGTTTTGGATTCGAAGTCCCGCATCAAAGGACTGATTTCCATACCGATGATCATCAAGGCCATCACAGAAATCGATGCAATCCGCTATGACAAAATGGAAACACTCAAAGTGGAAGATGTGATGGACAGTAATGTACAGACCATCCGCCCATGGACGGACCTTGAGGATATCCTGAACTATCTGATCGATCACAATTTCCTGTGCGTTACCGAGGATGACGGCAAATTTATCGGCATCATCACGCGCAAAGAAATTCTGACGAGAGTGAATCACCTGGTGCACGGCATCC
>NZ_JBAWAZ010000053.1:0-1639 GCF_049589555.1 Trichococcus sp. | reverse complement strand
TCAGACTTCGGTCAGCAGCGCTTCGCCGTAACTCTTGAATAGGATCGGCACGCTTCGGGTTTCCAGCAAACCTTCATTGATTTGATAGTCCTGGTCATCCAGCAGATTCTGGTACCCACCATCAGGCAAATCGACAGCAACTTTGGCAACTTTCCCATCCAGACAGAAAATGCCCGTCAGCCTTTCGTTCCCGTGCCGATAATAGCCGATAACTGTCTCCGCTCCGGAGGCTGCCTTCAGGTCGTAACTCCCTTCCCGAACGGCCGCTTCCCTTTTGAAACGTTGCAGCCGCTGCAGCAAGGGCGTCAGATCCTCCTCGCTGGCCCACGCAATCGGATCCTTTTCGAACAGATCCGGCAGATGGTCCGTCGCGGTCTCCTGTCCGCCGAAGAGCAGCAGCGTCCCTTTCTGGAAATAGGCAAAGGCAGTCCAATTCCGCAATCTGCCGATGTCATCGATCTTTGAGCGGATGCGCGGGTGATCATGGTTCTCCAAGAAACGCAGTTTGACGTAATTCACGGGATAGATGCCGTCCTGGAAAAGAAGGACATCCAGATAGTTTTTGAGGCTGATTCCCCCCCAGAAGTAAGCCTGCTGGAAATCGTGCACATCATAGTCGTAGGTGATATCGAACGCTTCATACAATTCACTGTCGGAGTGGCCTATATTGCCGCGGTCCCGATTCATCCTCAGAAAACTCGGGTGGACTGATTCGGCCAACCAGACGACGCCTTCTTTGACTTCTGCGACTTCTTTTCTGGCGCGGACCCAAAAGTCCAAGGGCACGAGACTCGCGACATCGCAGCGGAAGCCGTCCACAATCGAAGCCCACTGTTTCAACGTCTCAATCTGATAATCCCACAAAGCCGAATGGCTGTAATCCAAGTCGACGATGTCGTACCACTCGCCGACTTTGTTGCCCATTTCGCCGTTCGGTCTACGGTAAAACCACTCCGGATGTTGTTCGACAAGCCGTGAGTCCGGTGAAGTGTGGTTGTATACAACATCGATCATCACCTTCATGCCCAAATTTTGGATCGCGGTGGCCAGTTCTTTGAAATCGTCCAACGTCCCATAGGCAGGATTGACGGCACGGTAATCTTTGATGGCGTAGGGACTGCCTTCCACCCCTTTGCGCTTTGTTTCGCCGATGGGATGGATCGGCATGAACCAGATGATGTCCACACCCAGCCCCCGGATCCGTTGCAGATCAGGGATGATGGCAGCAAAAGTCCCTTCAGGTGTGTGGTTCCGCACATATATGCAATAGATGATTTCATTCCGTAAGTTCAATCGCGTGTCTTTTGCCATAAGGATCCTCCTTGACTAGTTTAACTATTGTAATCGGTCTGGAAAACAGCCACACCGTAAGGCGCCAGGTATAAGGTTTCCCCTTCCATTCTGTTCCCTTCATTCTGCAACAGAATCTGGCGGTAAGCATGCTGTTCCAACGGGTGAAGCACGAATTCGCGCGGTTGGTCCGTGACGTTACAAATGACCAAACCGACTTTTTTGTCCATCACGCGCTCGTAGACAAAGAAGTCATCGTGCGTATCCCAGAGACGATAGTCCCCGTCAATGAACAAATCCGTCTTCTTCAGATCCAATACTTTCCGGTAAAAATGCAGGATACTCTCGG
>NZ_JBAWAZ010000052.1:0-4752 GCF_049589555.1 Trichococcus sp. | reverse complement strand
CGCCGCACAGACTGTATGTGTAATGGTCGACAATCGGAAACTCCTCTTTATTGTATGCAGCTGCCAGATGGGCTTCCACCATCGCCATTCCGACAGCCATCGCAAGACCTTGGCCTAGCGGGCCGGTAGTCGCTTCGACCCCATCCGTATGATGGATTTCCGGATGCCCCGGCGTCTTTGAACCCCACTGCCGGAATTGCTTCAGATCCTCGATCGAAACCTGATAACCGGACAAATGCAGCAGACTGTACAACATCGCGGATCCATGCCCAGCCGATAGCACAAAACGGTCCCGATCCGTCCAAGTTCTGGATGTGGGTGGATTGATTTTTAAAAATTTGGACCAAAGTACGTAGGCCATTGGGGCAGCACCCATAGGCAAGCCCGGGTGACCTGAGTTGGCTGCTTCGACTGCATCGATACTTAAGGTACGGATTGTGTTTATCGCTTTTGCATCTATTGTTTCAAACATTTTTCACTCATCCTTTTTAAAAAAGAGTATCCAACCAAAGACCTTTCAGATCCTTGGTTAAGATACTCTATTTATTTTCTTCTTTAAATTATCTAACGGACACTAACGGACTTTGTACAGCAACTTTCTTGATGCGGGAAGTAGCACCCTTCAGGTTATAACACTCCGCATAGTCACGGATCGGTCTCTTGATGTGGTCGATGACATAACGTTGTCCCTCGATATTGTGTGCAGCTAAGTTGTTGTACAACTTCTCGATTTCAACTTTTACTTCATCGTCGTTGAAAGTGTAGTGCCCAGCAATATCCAGAATATCTTCAGATAGCTCGTCGTCTGCCGTGATTTGATCAACCGTCAGATTTTTTTGATCCCCAACCATCCATTTTCTCCAACGCTCACTCTTGATAGCGTGGACAAGCAGAACATCCCGCGTGTTCGATGGATCAGTTACCAGACCATATTCGACCAACTTCGCTTCCACCTTAGCTAGGTTCAGATAGGCACGTGTTTCTTCTGTTCCGTATTGAGGCGCAACGTTTGTGGCTGTGATCTGTGAAGGGATATGTTCCAACAAGGTAACATCATCCAAATAATCACCGTTGTGTTCTTTTAAGCCAACACCGTATTTTTTAGCCATTTGTGCCAAGTCGTAGGCGTTTTTGAAGTTGAATGTTCCAACCTGTTCCGTTTTCCGGGTCAGGGTACCTGTCTGTCCCACAATGAATGTCGGCATCGGAAGCCCGCGTTTTTCCAGTTCCGCTTTCAATCGTAGGATGAATGTTTCGTATGTTTCAGTGGACGTCAGGCCGCCATTCGTCTCTTCCGTACCGACTTCATAGCCGATTTCAGGAAGGTTTCTAGCCTTACGTTCATTTTCACAGAATTCGATTAAATCTACCGTTCTTTCCAAAACCGTATCCAAAGGAATCACCTTACCGACCTCAAATGGATCTTTGGTCGGGTCAATCATCAATAAGTCAAAACCTGCTTCGATATCGGCAACATAAGATTTCTTCCCTAATATCATTGCTTCATCCGTTGGGATATGGTCGTTTCTTTCTTGGTCACGCTGCCATGGACCACCGTGGTCACGACATAGATAGTATAAGTTATCATAATCGATTTCCTTCGCTACCTCTTCTACTGCAGCAGCAAATGTAAACTGGTTCCAGCCATTAACATATCCCCCGCCCAATTCGTCCGCATCCACCTGATTACGGCTTGCAATAAACATGACAGGATAATCATCTTCTTTTGATAGTTCTAAAGTAGCCTGCACACAATTTTTTGACATCGGACCAATTCCCAGAATAGTCGCACTTTCACCTGTTTTTTGAAGTTCCAATAATCCTTCTACAACGCTTTTTATCGGTAATTTTGTCATTATCTTTTCCTCCTGGATGATGTTTTTGTTTTATTTTGCGATTTCTGTATCTTCGACAGTCGTTTTGAATTCATTATTCTTTACTTGTGTTTCTTCAACTAGATTCGGCTTAGTGAAGTGAAGGATGGCAACTGATACTAACGTACCGATCAGCATGGACAAGAAGAACCATAACTTACCATTGACTACCGGCAGAATAATCAGGCCCCCGTGAGGAACCAACGCTTCAACTCCGTTTGCCATACCCAACGCACCACCGATAGCGCTACCAATAATGATCGCAGGCAATACACGTTTGATGTCTTTGACTGCAAAAGGAATCGCACCTTCAGTAATACCGATCAAGCCCATGAAGAATGCTGAAATACCTAAGTCCTTGTCTTCGGAGTTATATTTTTTGCGATCGATGAATGTCGAGATAGCCATTGCCAACGGCGGAATCGCTACAGCAATTCGATGAGCCCCGTTTGGTGCATAAATACCTTCTGCCATTAAAGCCAATGTAAAGGCAGTTGCCGTTTTATTAATGGGTCCACCCATATCAACAGCCGTCATAGCCCCGATAATTAAACCTAATAGAATCGCGTTCCCACCCTGCAGTTCTCCGAGCACGCTTACTAACCAATCCATAAATGAACCAATCGGCACAGCAATGACATAGATATAAATGAGTCCAATTACAAATGTTGTAAAAACAGGAACTATTAATATCGGCATAATAGTCCGGATTGTTGCTGGCACTTTCCATGTTTTGCACCATCTGACCACATACCCCACAGCGACACCCACAATCATCGCCCCAAGGAATCCTGTTTTCACTTGACTTTCCCCAATAGGGTTATTCGCTACATAACCTAAAATCATTCCGGGTGCAATCCCGGGTTTCCCTGCCATAGAGTATGCGATATAACCCGACAAAATGGGAATCATCATCGAGAAACCAGCGATACCTAAGTCAAGGAGATTCTTCATGAAAGGATTAGTGACTTCCATCCCTGCATCAGTAGCCGTACCCGTAGATAATGCAATGGCAAGAAAAATACCCCCAACCACAACTGACGGCAACATATAGGAAACACCTGTATTAAATGCTTTTTGTAAATCCTTGAACACCTTATTTTCCTTGTTCACTTTCCTTCATCTCCTCATTAGTTAATAAGTACAATGTTTTTTATAGTTTCTCAGCTTTATCCAGTACGCTTTCAGGATGTTTGATCACTTCACCCGGATCGATTTGAATCACTTTTCCGGCATCCATTTTTTCCTCAAAACGTTCTTCTCCTTCAATGCTGATTGCCACCGCTAGAATCACTACATCTGCTGCATCCACCTCTTCTTGCTCCAACTCATTTTCAATTCCCATGCTGCCTTGAGTTTCTACTTTGAATTCATAACCGCGTTTTCTGCATTCTTTTTCGATTGCTTCTTGTGCCATATAAGTGTGTGCTACTCCTGTTGGACATGCTGTAACTGCTACTACTTTCATCTTCTTTTCCCCCTAAATTTCAATTGAACTCAATTGTTCGAAAACTTTTGTCTTATCGTTTTGGCTTAAAAGATTCTCTCTGAATTCATCATCCAGCAATTTCTTGCTCAACTGCGAAATAAATTTCAGATGTAATTTCCCTGGACTCTCTTGTGGCACGCCTATCAGAAATACTAATCGCACCATTTCTTCATTATCCGCACTCCACTGGAACTCATCCTTCGTCCGAATAAAAGCTATGAAAGGGTGATTGACTGCTTCAGACTTTCCATGAGGGATTGCAATCTGATATCCGATCGCCGTTGGGACCTCTTCTTCCCTTTTTTGGACTGAGGCGTAAAAATCCTTGAAGTCACTTATATAGCCTGATTTTTCAGCTTGGTTGACGATAAATTCGATGACTTCGTTTTTTGTTGAAAACTCTTCATCGATAAAAACCAACTTATCCGAAATGACACTATTACCTTTCTCCTGCGTTTGTTCCATATACCTCACTCCTAAATCCTATTAGTAAATCATCTGTAGAAGAAGCTTCTCTGATTCCTTTGAGTCTCCCTGGACTATCTATAATGTTGTAGATGTCCGAAAGGATGTTTCTCGTTTCCTTCGTGTCTTGTTTAGAAATACAGATCATAAAGGCAAGATCGACGAAGTAATTATTCCACTTGAACTTCTTGGCATTTTTGACGACTGCAACAATAGTTTTCTTCACATCATGTGAACTCCCATGGGGTACAGCCACCCCGGTCGGCAAATCGGTTCCGCCTACCGTCTCCCGGTTACTCACACTCTCGACAAACTCAGGTGTGACATATCCCGATTGAATCAATTTCTTACCGATGCAATCGATCAGCTCTTCTTTGGAAGTGAAATTGCTGTTTAGATAAATAAACTCTGCGTTTATATATTTTGTTAAATTATCAAATCCCGAAAAAGGTTTCTCCATAACTTTCTTGGCGGGTTTATACAATTCATTGCCGATTTTTGATATATCTTCATCATTCAGGAAAGGCGAGACATAAATGACTTTTTTGTTTGGAAGATCGATATTGATAGTAGAAAGAATCAAGTCAAAAGAGTCCAAATCAATCTCATCCAGTTCCATTACTGATGCAGCCTCTAGGGTATCCAGCGAGGGAAGAACGTTTTTGATCCTATTGATCAAGAGTTCCGAAGTTGCAATTCCCATTTGACACACAACCAGTATTCTTCGGTTCATCTTTGCCCGTTCGATGGCTGCTTGAAAATAAATCGTCAGAAAGGCGATTTCGTCTTCATTGAAAGTAATTCCGAGTTCTTTTTCATATTCACTCAGCACTACCCAAATCACATTGAAAGTGAGCGAAAATTCCGTTTTGATACGGGAAGTAAATGGGTTTTCGATCTTATTCTTCGCCCGCAACCGATAAA
>NZ_JBAWAZ010000051.1:0-32795 GCF_049589555.1 Trichococcus sp. | reverse complement strand
GCTTCTTTGCTTGTCCAGTTAATGGATGACTGATACCGCGAAATGCTACGAATTTTTCAGGACGATCCTTTCGATGACATCGGCTGCGGCTTCAAATGAATCAGTGGCCAGCTCGAACCGGTCATAGATGTTCGTCGTAGCCATTGTCGTCAGCGCATCCTGCTGTTCGATAAATAATTTTTTTACCGAACGGGTGTATAAGGAGTCTCCCTGTTTTTCAAGCCGATTGATGGTGATGATGGCTTCTTTGATGATTTTTGATTTCTTGAAATTCTTCAGATCATTGATGGCTTCGTCAAGGCTCAACGCGCTCTTTTCGATTATCTCCATGAACTTCAACATTGCCGGCGTGATTTCTTGGATCTGATAAATATCGATGTGGATGAGCGTATCTTCGATTGTGTCGATGGTTGTGTCCAATTCACCAGCCAGATCGATGATGTCCTCACGTTCGAGCGGAGGGAGGAAATCGCTGTAGAGATAACTCATCATCTTGTGCTTCTTTTGATCCGCTGCATGTTCGATTTCATGCAGTTCCTTCAGTCGGGTTTCCAAAGTCTCCAGATTGTAATCAGCCAATATGCTGGTCATCAACTTGGCTGCGGAAACAGCCATTGCGGAAACTTCAATGAATTCCTGATAGTAACTGTATTCTTTTGTTTTTTTTCTTTTCAGCATAGTTGCAATCTCCTTAGAATATATTCACGAAAATAAGCGCCATCAGGTAACCGACCAGACCGCAGCCCGGAAACGTAAGTACCCAAGCCCAAACCATTTCTTTGACGGTGATCCAATTTACGGAAGACAAGCGTTTAGCGGCACCAACTCCCATGATGGCTGTCGTTTTTGTATGCGTGGTACTTACCGGCAAACCCCAGATGGATGAGAGTAATAGGCACGCCGCTGCCCCTACGTCCGCGCTGAAGCCCTGATAGCCTTCAAGTTTGACCATGTTCATGCCAACTGTTTTGATGATTTTGTATCCGCCGATCGAGGTGCCGAGTGCCATTACGAATGAGCAGAGTATCATCATCCAAAGTGGGATGATGAATTGGGTCGTATCGCTGTTCCCTTGCCCCAGAAAAATTCCCAACATAAAGATTCCCATGAACTTTTGGCCGTCTTGGGCTCCATGCATAAAGGCCATCGCCGCTCCGCCAAGTACTTGGCCAATCTGGAAGAACGGTCCCGTTTTTTGCCGCTCCTTATTTCTGCAGATGGCTGTTGTGATTTTCGATACGCCAAAACCGAAGCCGAAGCCCAAGATAGTGGAGAGGATCAGGCCATAGATGACCTTGATCCACTCTGAACCGTTGATGGCTTCGAATCCGCCCTGAAGTGCAATCGCCGCTCCTGAAATGCCCGCAATCAGGGCGTGGCTCTCGCTGGTCGGGATTCCGAAGTACCAGGCTGCCGTTGCCCACAGAACAATCGCGAACAAGGCGGCGCAGAGGGCGATGATCGACAGCTTCGGATCGTTGCCGAAATCGACCATGTTCGCGATTGTTTGGGCTACGGTCGCGTTGATTGATGTCATTACGAAGACGCCCAGAAAGTTAAAGACGGCTGCCATCAGAATGGCTTTTTGGGGAGCGATGGATCTTGTGGATACACAAGTTGCGATTGCGTTCGGAGCATCGGTCCAGCCGTTCACCAAAATGACACCCAGAGTCAATACCACAATGATCATGAGGATAGGGTTCGTCTGGATGCTGTCGAGAAAATCTGTGAATGTGATTGTCATAGTTTGCATTTCCACACTTTCTTGAATAGCGTGCTCAAAAAATGAAACCGCTTGCCTTGTTTTTCATCACTGCTGAATGGAAACAGTGTGCTTCCAGTAGGGCAGAGGTCGGCAAATAAGATGATTCCGCTATTATATTGTTAGATATTGCACATTATCTATTTTACTCCTACCTGCCCAAAAATAGAATAGCTTTTTGAAGGAAACGGAGCGGACGGAAAGCTGTTGTTTCCGATTTTAGAAACCGGTGACGTAAGCTGCTCCGTCACTGTCGCAAGAATGTTGAAATTAAATACTTTGCTGTATCCATGCGGCTCCCAATATATGGTAAAATAACAGGATAGGAGGGTATTATTATGGTAAAAAGAAAACTGTATATCATTTCATTAGATGCATTTGGTGCCAGTGACTTAGAATTTGCCAAGACGCTGCCCCATTTCCAGGAAATATTGAACAGAAGTGCACTCGTCAAAGAGGTGGAATCGGTTTATCCTTCTTTGACATACGTAGCCCACACTTCGATTGCAACAGGGATGAATCCGAATCGTCATGGGATCATCCACAATACACATCGGCAACCGGAAAGGCAGTCTCCGGACTGGTATTGGTATGCCAAAGAAATAAAGAAGGCGACCATATTTGATGTCGCAAAGAAGGCTGGGTACACAACCTGCGCTTTGCTTTGGCCGGTGACGGGAAGAAGTCCTTCCATCGACTATAACCTCGCGGAAATTTTTCCGAACAGGCCATGGCAAACTCTGGTGATGGTTTCCGCTTTTGCCTCCAGCACAAAATATGCGCTGGAGATGAACAAAAAATACAGTTCATTGCGAAACGGCATTGCCCAACCGGAATTGGATGATTTTGTGACGGCGATTGCGGTCGACACGATCAAGACGAAACAACCGGATCTGATGGCCGTACATCTGGTCGATCTGGACAGCATGCGTCATCATTATGGCGTCTTGAGCGACCAAGCGAAAGAAGCCATCGTCCGGATGGATCGCCATCTCGGTCAAATCATCGATGCGATGAAAGAAATCGGCATCTATGAGGATACTGTGTTGGCAGTGCTGGGCGATCATTATCAGATCGATACGCATACGGTCATCCGCCCAAACCACCTGTTTTTGGATAAAGGCTGGCAGACGATTGATCGCAAAAGGAACATCAAGGATTGGAAAGTGCTGGCTAAAGCCGCGGATGGGGCTTGCTATATTTACCGGAAAGATGTCAGCATCACCAATAAAATGATCTTGGATGCATTGAAAGGGATCGAAGGCAGGGTTGAAACCATCCATTCGGCTGCAGAAGTCAGAAAAATGGGAGCGGATGAGGATTGCCTCTTCATTCTGGAAGCAAAGCCGGGTTATTATTTTGAAAGCGACGTACTCTATCCTTTCATGGAAAGCACCGCCAAAAACCTTCCCGATCGGAAACTGCATAGCGCAACGCACGGCTTCAGTCCAAAAAAGAAAAAATATGCCACGATGCTGATGGTTTCCGGACCCGGAATCGACAAAGATGCCGTTGTAGAAAAGGGAAGGCTGATAGACGAAGGGCCGACTTTCCTGCACGCAATCGGGCTGAAATTTCCGGAAGCCACGGATGGAAGGGTCATCAATAAAATATTTCTGTAGTCAGGGGGCTTTAATCACCGCATGATCAAAGTAGTGGGAGCAGTAATAGAAAAAGAGGGCAGTATTTTTTGTGCCAAAAGAGGGCCGGGAAAAGCATTAGCCGGTTTGTGGGAATTTCCAGGAGGAAAGCTGGAAGACGATGAAACGGCTGAAGAGGCCCTTGTCCGTGAGATGGAGGAGGAGTTTTCCTGCCGAATCCTGGTTAAGGAAAAGCTTCTCACAATCAAGCATCCGTATGATTTTGGGACCGTGGAGTTGACGACGCTTCTCTGTGAATTGAACGAGGGCGAACCGCGATTGTCGGAGCATACGGACATGCGCTGGATGAGCGTCAGGGAACTTGTCGATTTGGAGTGGGCACCAGCAGATGTGCCTACGGTTGAGCTGCTTCTCCGACGTTTGTAAATATCAAGTAAAAATAATCCTGAATTGTAAAAATTATGCCACAATCTTTGCAAATCAGGATTTTCTTACTATACAAATGTAAGCGCGAACATTTGCAATTCGGTGGAATGTCTGAATTGTGAAATAAATAACTAAATCTATCTGTGTATTTTCATGTTCCTATTTATAAGCGAATACTAACAAAGTGGTGTAGCAATAGGCTTGCTCGAATTCCTCCTCATTATTTTTTAATCAAAAATTCATTTTTATGACTCAAGTGGATTCTATATAGTGATATTCGTGACTTATTTTTGCATAGCGTTTACAATGTTGTTTTTATGTAAAAAAACTATTAAGGCTGATAGGTTATTACTATCAGCAAGGAAAAGGGTTTCAATATATTTATTATGGATTATGGCAAAATCATCTTTAAAATGGTATTATGGATATATATTAATGAAAGGGCCAGGCATGATTAAATAAATCATTATTGGATCGTTTTGTTACTGCAATATAATTGTAAGGGAAGTGTCTGGATGAGTGCAAAAATGAACATACTTAAAGAGTTGGAAAAAGAGATGTATTTGTTCAACATCGGGGAACATCTTGAAAGCTACCGCTTTTTAGGAAGTAAACAACGGACAGAAAATGGGATTGAAGGATGGCGTTTCACAGTTTGGGCGCCCCATGCAAAAACCGTTTCTTTGGTCGGGGATTTTACTGAGTGGAAACCCGTAGAAATGCAAAAAATCGGCAAAACCGGAGGCTGGTCGCTTTTTACAGAGGCTGCGGCACAAGGGGACTGTTACAAGTATTATATCGAGGACAAAAACGGCAAAAAGAAATATAAAATCGATCCCTATTCTTTCGCGTACGAAGTTCCACCAAAAGACGCATCTGTCGTGTTGGACATGCCTGAGAAAAAATGGAAAGACGGCAGATGGGCCGCAAACAAAAAAAGAAAGTCCATCTATCAAAAACCGCTTAATATTTATGAAGTGCATTTCAGTTCCTGGAAAAAGCATGATGATGGCAGCTGGTATTCCTTTAAGGACCTTGCTGAAACGTTGATTCCATACGTGAAAGAGATGGGCTACACGCACATCGAATTCATGCCATTAATGGAACATCCGCTGGAAGCTTCTTGGGGCTACCAAATCACCGGGTACTTCGCGGTGGCTGCCCGTTACGGCAATTTGCTCGAGTTACGGGATTTTGTGGAAGAAGCGCATAAAGAAGGGGTCGGGGTCATCATGGACTGGGTTCCCGGACATTTCTGCAAAAATGATTATGCGTTATCCCATTTCGATGGCACACCGACATTTGAGTATGCCGATCCGAATCGCGCCATCAACAATCGTTGGGGGACGTTGAATTTTGACTTGGGTAAAGCGCAAGTGCACAGTTTCCTGATTTCGAATGCGCTCTTCTGGCTGGAAGAGTTCCATTTTGACGGAATCCGTGTCGATGCCGTTTCGAATATGCTTTATCTTGATTATGATGATGGTCCTTGGACACCAAATGAAGATGGCAGCAATCATAATCGCCAAGGAATCGAATTTCTGAAGAAGATGAACACAAAAGTTTTCGAGCGTCAGCCGGATACTTATATGATCGCGGAAGAAAGCACTGCTTGGGCGAACGTCACGAAACCTATCGAGATGGGTGGCTTGGGCTTCAACTATAAATGGAATATGGGCTGGATGAATGATACGTTGCGTTTCTTCGAAATGGATCCGTTGTTCCGAAAAGACAATTTCAACCTGATCACCTTCTCATTTATGTATGCTTTCAATGAGAACTTTATTTTGCCGATATCCCATGATGAAGTGGTTCACGGGAAACAGTCCTTACTGGCCAAAATGCCGGGTGACCGCTATAAACAGTTTGCGGGCTTACGGACGCTGGAAGCCTATATGATGGCTCATCCGGGTAAGAAATTGAACTTCATGGGTAATGAAATCGGACAATT
Organism: Trichococcus sp.; assembly: GCF_049589555.1. Taxonomy (GTDB): domain Bacteria; phylum Bacillota; class Bacilli; order Lactobacillales; family Aerococcaceae; genus Trichococcus. The sequence goes on along the minus strand of NZ_JBAWAZ010000051.1, from coordinate 27,055 downwards.
CCTGGAATGGCGCTTCTACGATCAAATCGAATGGGGTGTCTTGAACAATGAGTTCAATCCGGAGTTCCAGCATTACATCAAAACATTGAATCACCTTTACAAAGACACGAAAGCCTTGCATGAAGTCGATGATGCGCATACCGGTTTGGAAATTCTGGACGCGGACAACAACTTGGAGTCAGTCCTTTCCTTCATAAGAACAGGTGAAAAACCGCGTGAATTCCTGATAGTCGTGTGCAACTTCGCGCCTGTCGAGCGACGCAATTTCCGAGTGGGCGTGCCATACGAAGGCCACTACGAAGTATTGTTGAATACGGAAATGCAGGAATTCGGCGGTACTTGGACAGAAAATCTTCCGGAAATGGTCACCAGCCTTGATGGCATGAATCGCCAACCTTTCTCGATCGAATTCACGTTACCCGCTTTAGGAGTTTTGTTCATCAAACCGAAACGCGTTTTTGGTGTTAATAAATAGATCCACACAAAGATATGATGATAAGGAGGCGAAAGGAAGAGGCAATCTTCCTGATACTATGAAAAATCAAATGGTAGCAATGATATTAGCCGGAGGGCAAGGCACTCGGCTTGGAAAATTAACACGCGAAACTGCCAAACCGGCCGTTCCGTTCGGCGGGAAATATCGAATAATCGATTTTGCTTTAAGCAACTGTGCTAACTCAGGCATCAATAAAGTCGGAGTTGTGACACAGTATCAACCTTTGGAATTAAATGAGCACATCGGCAACGGTGAATCTTGGGGACTGACTGGCCGAGATGGGGGAGCTACTATCCTGCAGCCTTATTCTAGCGCAGATGGCGAAAAGTGGTTCAAAGGTACTGCACATGCCATTTACCAAAATATCGCCTATATCGACAGATACAATCCGGAATACGTGTTGGTATTATCCGGTGACCATATCTACAAAATGGACTACTCCCATATGTTGGAATTCCATATCGCCAACAACGCGAGTTTGACAGTAGGCGTTATCCCTGTTCCGATGGAAGAAGCGCCACGCTTCGGGATCATGAACTCAGATCAGACTAACCGCATCATCGAATTCGAAGAGAAGCCGAAAGAGCCGAAGAGCAATTTGGCTTCGATGGGTATCTACATCTTCAATTGGCAGGTGCTCCGTAAATATTTGGTGGAAGACCAAGCTAAACAACGCGAATTGGAAGATTTCGGTAAAAATGTCATCCCGACCTACCTGGAAAACGGCGAAAACTGCTTCGCTTATGCTTTTGATGGTTATTGGAAAGATGTCGGTACAATTGAAAGCCTTTGGGAAGCGAATATGGAATTCCTTGATCCAGAACATTCCCTGAATATCAGGGATGAAGAATGGCGCATTTATTCAAAAAATCCGGTATCGCCTCCGCAATTCTTGACAGAGACTTCCAATGTGACGGATTCCATGATTGTTGACGGCTGCTACGTTGCAGGTGAAATTACGCATTCGATCCTGTCTCAGAACGTTCGCGTCGGCAATGGATCAGTGGTGCGGGATAGCCTGGTCATGGCGAATGTGACAATCGGAGAGAATGTAACAATCGAGCATGCCATCATTGGGGAAAATGCAAAAATCGCCGACAATGCAAATGTCATCGGCAAGAACGGTGAAATCGAAGTTGTTGGATATGCAGAAGTTATAGGGGGACTGAAAGATGAAGATGAATAGTATTTGTGCCATTTTAAATTTGACCGAGGATGAGACGGCGTTGAAACCTTTGACGCGTTTCCGCCCGATTGCTTCATTACCATTTGCGAGTCGTTATCGCCTGATCGATTTCAATCTTTCAAGCATCAGCCATGCTGAAATCAAATCAGTGGGCATGTTCATCGCAGGAAGCGGACGCTCGATTTATGACCATATCCGCAGCGGATCCATATGGGACCTTGAGTCCGGCTTGGCCGGCGGGATTTTTACCTATTCTCAACAAATGCTGAAAGCAGTCCAAGAAAAAAATGGCGATGCTCCGGATTTTTATCAGAACCATAAAGAATTCATCGAGCGCTCCAAAGGCGAATACGTTGTCGTCATGGGCAGCAAAATCCTGGCGAATGTCGACATCAAAGCGGTTATGCAGCATCATTTGGCAAAGGAAGGCGATATTACAGTTCTCTACAAGACTGTACCTAAAGCTTTCTTTGAGAAGAGACCGCAGGAAAAAGTTCTTCAGATCGATCGCGATGAATATTTGCTTCATCTGATCAATGCAGAAGATGCACCAGCCGAACTTGAACGCCTCGCGCTGGACATGAATATGTATTTCATGAGAGCAGACAAGATGATGGAACTGATTCAACGTGCCGAACTGGAAGACGTGCAACTCGATGCGGACAAGCTGATTGAACATTATTTGCCGGAATACCAAATCAGTACCTACGAATATACAGGCTATTTGGCCGATATCGACTCCATCCCGGCTTACTTCAATGCGAATATGGAAATGCTGGAAAAGAATAAATTTTCAGCGCTGTTCCATGGTAGCCAAAACGTCATCACCAAAGTGAAGAATGGCGCGCCGACCTACTATTCGAAAGAGGCCCATGTGAAAAATGCCCAGTTCGCTACCGGTTGCGTCATTGAAGGGACAGTCGTGGATTCCCTGATCCATCGTAAAGTGAATATCGCTAAGGATGCCGAAGTCCGCAACAGTATCATCATGCAGGGCGCTAATATAGGTGAAGGCGCAGTCCTCGATTACTGTATCCTGGACAAAAATGTGACAGTCGGACCCGGCGTGACTTTGAAAGGCACAAAAGATAATATTGTCGTGATCGAAAAAAATAAAACAATTACTGTTTAGAAAGAAGGATGCGCACGATGAAAATTTTATTTGCCGCTAGTGAGGCTGCTCCTTTCTTTAAAACAGGTGGTCTCGGCGATGTCGCGTACGCATTGCCGAAAGAGTTAGTAAAACAAGGAGTGGATATCAGGGTAGTGCTTCCGTACTACTCGACCATGCCTGCAAAATACAAAGCAGAGATCAAGGAATTGATTCATTTCCGTGTGCAAGTCGGTTGGAAAAGCATGTATTGCGGTGTGAAAACATTGAAGTTGGATGGCGTAACCTATTATTTCATCGATAATCAGGCCTATTTCGATCGTCCGTCCTTGTACGGCCAAATGGATGATGCCGAAAGATTCGGTTTCTTCTCCTTGGCGATCTGCGAAATGATGGAAAAAATTGACTTCATCCCGGATGTCGTTCATGTGAATGATTGGCATACAGCTATGGTTCCAGTCCTGCTTGTGGATAAATACCACTGGATCGAAGCATACCAAAGCATCCGTAAAGTCATCACGATCCACAATATCCGTTTCCAAGGTGTCTATGATCCTTCCATCCTGACGAGTATCTTCGGGACAGGCATGAACATCTACCATGAAGCTGGCGTGAAGTATTATGAGAACGTCAACTTCATGAAAGGCGGCATCAATTTCTCTGATGTCGTCACGACGGTCAGCCCATCCTATGCCAACGAGATCCAGACTCCGGAATTCGGTGAAGGCCTGGAAGGTACTTTGGGCTACAACAGTTGGAAAATCAGGGGCATCATCAACGGAATCGATTACGATGTCAATGATCCGGAGACTGATCCGAAACTGGAATACCATTTCTCTGCCGACGATTTGACCGGCAAAGCGGTAAACAAAGCAGCCTTGCAGGAGCGTTTGGGATTGGAAGTGAATCCCGACATCCCATTGATTACGAGCGTCGGACGCTTGACTGATCAGAAAGGTTACCAGCTTGTGCAGGAAAAAACCGAGGAATTATTGAATGCCCGCGATGTGCAGATTGCCATCCTGGGTACCGGCGAAGCGGAATACGAGAACTCATTCCGTTATTTTGCCGCCAAATATCCTGATCGCTTTGCGGCGGTCATCGATTTTGATATCACCTTGGCACAGCAGATGTACGCAGGCGCAGATCTGTTCCTGATGCCTTCCGCGTTCGAACCATGCGGCTTGTCTCAGATGATTTCCTTGCGCTACGGCACTTTGCCGATTGTGCATGAGACGGGCGGCTTGAAAGATACGGTAGTCCCTTACAACTCTTATACGGGTGAGGGAACCGGGTTTACTTTCATGGATTTCAGTGGTTATGCACTGCTCGGAACCATCTATCGTGCGCTGGATGTATATGAAAACCAACCGAAAGCCTGGGCAGAAATGGTGCGCGAAGCGATGAGCAGCGATTTCAGTTGGAAAGAACCGGCTAAGGATTACCTGGATGTCTATCAGTCATTAGTCAACGAATAAGAGGAGTTGAAAGCATATATGGCATTTGACGTTCAAGAATTCAAAAAGGAATACCAAAAAACATTCGAAGAATTATTCGCCTATAGTTATGAGGATGGCTCGAAAACTGAGCAGTTCATTGCACTGGGGGACTTGGTCCGCGGGCGTTATTCCGAAGACTGGATACAAACTATAACGAATTATAACAAGAGTAAGGAAAAGCAAGTCTATTACTTTTCGATGGAGTTCCTGCCCGGAAGGATGCTGAAAAGTAACCTCCTGAATATGGGCATATTGGACTGCGTCAAACAAGGCATGGAAGAGTTGGGCCTGGACCTGGATGAGGTGGCGCGTGCCGAAGTCGATCCGGCCTTAGGGAACGGCGGCCTTGGACGGTTGGCTTCCTGCTTCATGGATTCCATCGCGTCTACCAGCCTTGCAGGCAACGGAAATGGGATCCGCTACCGTTACGGTCTTTTCAAACAAAAATTCATAAACGGCTATCAGATTGAATTGCCCGAGAATTGGCTGCGCAACCGGAACGTCTGGGAAGTCCGCAAAGAGAACAAGGCTGTCATCGTCCGTTTCGGCGGAGATGTCAGCTTTACGGAGGATGGAGACGGAAAGTTGCACGTGAACCATGTCAACACCCGGGACATCCTCGCGGTTCCTTACGATACAGCGCAAGTTGGCTACAACAACGGCATCGTCAATAATCTGCGGCTTTGGTCGGCGGAAATCCCTTACGGTGATGAAGCACGTTTTTCCACGGAAGAACAACGTGAAGACGTCAAACGCATCACCGAAGTGCTGTACCCGGATGATTCCAACTATGCAGGCCGACTTTTACGTGTCCAGCAGGAATACTTCTTCTCTTCTGCCGGCGTCCAAAGCATCATCCGCTATTTCAAACGACTGAAACTGGACTGGAGCCTTTTCCCGGAAAAAATCGCAATCCATATCAATGATACCCACCCGACCTTGGCAATCCCAGAGTTGATGCGGATTCTGTTGGATGAGGAAGGGTTGACTTGGGATCAAGCGTGGGAAATCACGAAGAAAACAGTCAGCTATACCAACCATACGATTCTCCAGGAAGCGATGGAGCGTTGGCCGGAAACCATGATTGCGGAACTGTTGCCGCGCATCTACCAGATCATTCAGGAAATCAACCGCCGCCATATTGACAAAAAGAGGCCCTTATACGGTGAAGAATTAACCCAGCGCACTGCCATCATCGCCAATGGACAGATCAAGATGGCCAACCTTGCCATCATCGGCAGCCATAGCGTAAACGGCGTCGCCAAACTACATACGGATATCCTGATGGCTGACACGCTGCATGACTTCTATGTAATGTATCCGCAAAAATTCAACAACAAAACGAACGGCATCACGCAACGACGTTGGGTTCAGATCGCAAATGAAAATCTGACCGCGATGCTTGATGAGACGATCGGTGCTGAGTGGAAGAGCGATCCGGAAGAAATCAAAATCCTGAAGGCTCATCGCGACAACAAAATCGTCCTTGACAAGCTTGAGCAAGTGAAACTGGCAAACAAAAAACGTTTTGCGGCCTATGCGCTAAAAGAAATGAATCTCGAAATCGATCCGACTGCATTGTTCGACGTGCAGATCAAACGATTGCATGCCTATAAACGCCAATTGTTGAACGTTCTGCATATCTTGGACAGATATCTGCAACTCAAGGATAATCCGGGGCTTAATCTGCAGAAACGTGTCTTCATATTCGGTGCCAAGGCTGCGCCTAGCTATTATTACGCAAAGCAAATCATCAAATTGATCAATGCAATCGCGGATCTGGTCAACAACGACCCTGCCATCAACGACAAAATCAAGATTGTTTTTGTTGAGAATTATGGCGTGTCGTTGGCGGAATTGATCATTCCGGCAGCCGATATCAGCGAACAGATCTCTCTGGCCGGTAAGGAAGCTTCCGGAACAAGCAACATGAAGCTGATGTCGAATGGTGCCATCACGATGGCAACATTGGACGGTGCCAATGTTGAAATCAGGGATAATGTCGGCGAAGACAATATCTTCATTTTTGGCTTGAAGAGTGACGAAGTGCAGGAATATTATCGCAACGGCACATATAACTCAAGAGATATCTATGATAAGAATCCGCGTTTGAAACGGATCCTGAATCTGCTCATTGATGGGACGATTCCTGGTGTCGAAATGGAAGCCCGGGATATCTTCGATTCGCTGGTAATGTACAATGACGAATATTTCCTGCTGAAGGACTTTGACGGATATCTGCAAGCGCAATACGAGGCGGACAAGGCGTTTTCTGACAGAGACAGATGGAACCGCATGGCATTGATGAATATCGCAAGCTCAGGGCCGTTTTCATCGGATTACACGATTCTGCGTTACGCGGATGAAATCTGGAAGATCAAACCACAATCCTGATCGAACATTAACTAAAAGCAAGGGCTTCCCCGAAATGGGGCAGCCCTTGCTTTGTCATTTATTTTGGTTTCTTCAGCGAAGAAGTTGAGGCTGATTCGGGAACAGTCGGCACTTCCGTAACAAAAAAACGCCCTGATCAGGGGCGTCGGAGTTGCATAAGCGATTCGCTATTTATCGGTTTCGCGTTTGAAGTAGAATTCTTGTTCTTCAGCTTCATCGTAGATTGTCAGAGTCGGCGAGGTATCTTTTTTAAGGATCAGATAATAGCCGAAGTGGTCGCGGAAGACCAGTTCGTTGGGTTTGGCTTCTTCAAGGGTTGCTTTTAATTTTTTATTGTTCAGGAGAATCTCCAGATTATCAGTAATTTCAACCTTCAAGGACTGTGCGTCGTTTTTCCATGTGCCGATGTAAGGGGTATATGATGTTGATTGGCTCTTACCGGCATTGCGATTTGACTTGAACAAAGCAGAGCTGATGCTTGCGATTACGGATAATCCGACTACGATCCTCCAAGGATTATTTTTTTTCACTGATTTGAAACCTCCCACACTAAGTTAACTCATAGTATATTCCTTTTTTTGCAAATGGCCATAGCATTAACAATACAAATATGTTACAAATGATGTAAAGTTTGAAAAGGTAATTGCCATAGCCATGATATGATGATATTCTAAAGCATAAATGAAAAAACAATTACAAAATTAAAAAAAGATTAAAGAAATCAAGTGAGGAAGTGTTCGGTTTGAAGGTTATTAAATTTGGCGGGAGTTCCCTTGCGAATGGGACTCAATTGAAAAAAGTATTGCAGATTGTGAAAGATGACGCAGACAGAAGAATCGTGGTCGTTTCAGCACCCGGAAAGCGCAATGACTCAGACGAAAAAGTTACGGATCTGTTGATCAAGTTGGCCGATGAAGTGAAAAATAAAGAAGATCACCAAAAAACCCTGAAGACGATCCTGAAAAGATATCAAGATATCGTCGATGAATTGGAGATCGATCCGAGCGTCATGGACATCATTTCCAAAAACTATGAGAAATTGATCCAGACAAAATTCTACAATGAATTGTATGCGCTCGATGCGTACAAAGCAAGCGGTGAAGACAACAGTGCCATCCTTGTAGCTGCATTTTTCAATAAAGAGGGCATCCCTGCCAAATACGTCAACCCGAAGGATGCCGGCCTTTTGGTCAGCGACAACCCTGGGAACGCGCGCGTATTGCCGGAATCTTTCAAGAATCTATATGCATTGAGGGATTCGAAAGAAATCATCGTTTTCCCGGGATTCTTCGGTTATACGAAGGATGGACAATTACTTACCTTCTCAAGAGGGGGATCGGACATCTCCGGCGCAATAGTCGCCAATGGTGTCAAAGCCAGCCTGTATGAAAACTTTACGGACGTGGATGCCATTTATGTGGCAAACCCTAAAATGGTTAAACACCCGAAAAAAATCAAGCAATTGACCTATCGTGAAATGCGTGAATTATCCTACAGCGGATTTTCAGTCTTCCATGATGAAGCTTTGCAGCCGGCTTTCAGCGCGGGAATCCCGGTAGTCGTCAAAAATACAAACAACCCAGCTGCACCCGGTACCAGCATCACGAGAACGAAGCCTGAAAACAAGCAAATCGTTTCAGGTATCGCGAGCTCGACCGGCTTCATGAGCATCTACATCGGCAAATACCTGATGAACCGAGAAGTCGGTTTCGGCCGCAGAGTGCTGCAGATCTTCGAAGATTTCAATCTGAACTTCGAACACATGCCATCCGGTATCGACGATTTATCGATCATCTTGCGCGCCAACCAGATGACGATGCAGCAGGAGCAGGAGTTGTTGTATCGCTTGAAGAACGAATTGGAAGCGGACGATGTAAATGTCAAAGGCGGCATCTGCCTATTGATGATCGTCGGCGAAGGCATGGTCAATTCCGTCGGGACAGTAGCGAAAGCTTGTACCGCGTTAGCTGAAGCTGACATCAATCTGGAAATGATCAACCAAGGTTCGTCAGAAGTCAGCATCATGTTCGGGATAGACGAAAAGGACGAAGCAAGAGCAGTCAAAGTGCTTTACGATGCCTTCTTCCCGGCAAAAAAAGTTTAGATAAAACCAAAAACAGGCATCGATGAGAATGACTTCATCGATGCCTGTTTTCAAATTTCCGGTAGGTTATCGAACAAGCCTCACCTAACAATCAATAAAAAAGAAAGCGTTCGGGGCATCAAGCCCGAACGCTTTTCCGTTATAAATCGGTTGTGTCAGTAAGATTACTTTTCGGGCATGGGACCTGTGTTGGGTTGGAATTCTGTCCAGCAGGTTTTGCAGTGCCCTGAAAGTGGTGGGTAGGTATTGTCGCCAGTAGTCTCAAACTGTTCATGATGACCAGTATCGTGCTGCCTTCGTGTCCGACCACCCCGAGCGGAAGGTTGATGAGTTGGAACAGATTTGAAAGGATCAGAATGAGGATGACGGTGATGGAAAAGATGATATTCTGCATTGTGATTTTTTTCAGCTTCTTCGACAAGCCATAACAATATTCCAACTTGTCCAGTTCGCTCTTCATCAGTACCACATCCGCCGTTTCCATGGCGATATCCGTTCCTTCGCCCATAGCGATGCCGATGTCGGCGTTTGCCAGTGCAGGGGCGTCGTTCACGCCGTCTCCGACCATCGCGACAAGTTTGTATTTCGCCTGAAGATCTTTCAGGATTGTGGTCTTGTCTTCGGGAAGACAGTTCGCGCGGATTTCATCCACACCCAATTGCTTGCCGATTGTTTGCCCGGTTGCTTCATTGTCGCCGGTGATCATGATTGTATGGACACCATTGGCTTTGAAAAAGGCGATCATGTCTTTTGCCTCTGATTTAGGGGTATCCAATAAAGAGTAATAGGCCACTACCTTATCATCCTGTGAAACGTAAATGACGGTCTTTCCTTCGTTTTGGAGCGCGAAAGCTTCTTTTACGAACGGAGGCTCGTTCAGTTCATCGCTTACGACGAAGGATTTCTTGCCGATTTTCCATTGGCTTCCGAACGCTTCACCCGCCAATCCGAAACCGGTAAGGTCTTGGATCGAATCCATCTGGGACTTTGCATATTCCTTCGTATCGAGATGTTGGACCAACGCGGAAGCAATCGGGTGAGTCGAGGAATGCTCTAACGCATAGACAACGGACATGATGTGTTTTTCATCCGTTCCTGCCAGATAGCTGACTTCCGTCACTACAGGTTTGCCTTCCGTCAGCGTGCCTGTTTTGTCGAATGCGATGCAATCCATGGCCGAGAAGTTCTCGATTGCGATGCCGCCTTTGAATAGGATCCCGTGCTTGGCTGCATTGGAAATGGCGGAAAGAACAGCCGGAGTGGCAGAAGCCACCAATGCGCAAGGGGAGGCGACTGTCAACAGCACCATGCCACGATAGAATGATTCATTCCAACCCCAATCCAGGAGGAAATAAAAAACGGCGATCATAACGGGCACAAAAACGAGAACGATTTTGACATAGGTGTTTTCGATGCGGTTGATGAAGCTTGCCGTCTTAGAAGGTGTCTTTTGCGCTTCTTCGACCATGCGGATGATTTTGGCGAACAGGGTATCCTTCGATTCTTTCGAGACAGTCATCGTCAACGCTTCGCTCAGGTTGATCGTGCTGCCGAATATATCATCGCCGACAGTCTTTTCGACAGGGACGGATTCGCCGGAAATTGCGGCTTCATCGATCAGGCCTTGGCCCGATGCGATCGTGCCGTCGATGGGGATGCTGGCACCTTTAGGGATCATTAATGTATCGCCGACTTTCAGTTCTTTGACTGCAACGTCTTCGATCGAACCATCCGGGTTGATGCGTTTTGCTATTTCAGGGACAATGTTCATCAATGCCGTGATGGCTTGGGTGCTTTTTTCGGTCGCATATTCCTCCAACGAACCGGATAGCGAGAAGATGAAGATGAGTAGCGCGCCTTCCATCCAGTAGCCGATCAGAGAGGCACCAACTGCGGCAAGCACCATCAATATGTCAACGTTCAGATGTTTATTTTCAACTGTATCGATGAATCCTTCTTTTGCTTGTTTGAAGCCGCCTATGATGAACGAAAGCACGAAAATGATGGCTGCAGCTGTATCAAAGTTTTGCCATTGCAACACAATGCCAAGAATGATGAGAATGCCACTGATCGTGGTTGCGATCATCGCTTTATTCTTGAATAAATCTTTCATGATTTGACACTCCTTCCTTATATGCCTTCATGATAGCACTAAAAAAATCTAGATTATAATCATTATAATCAAACGGAAATGAATCTCATTCTCAATATCCATATTTAAGACACAATTTGAAGAGGTCGAAAATTGCACACAGCAATAAAACCAGATGGTTAACAAAAGAATGCAGATTATAATAATTATTAATAAGGACTATGAATGTTCTGGATGACAAAATAAAAAGCCATCCCAAAAAGGATGGCGAAACTCATTTTTCAGACAAACAGGAAATAGATCAGAACGATTGCTCCAAGGACAATCCGGTACCAACCGAACGCTTTGAAGTCGTTGCGTTTCAAATAACCGATCAAAAACTTGATGGCGACGATTGAAACGAGGAAAGCAGTAAGCATGCCTGACAAGAGAACGGCGAATTCAAGTCCAGTAAAGTCGAACCCGAATTTGATGATCTTCAAAAAACTGATCCCGAACATGATCGGAATGCTCATGAAGAAGGAAAATTCAGTCGCGATGAAGCGGGAAGTGCCCAATACGATGCTCCCTAAAATGGAAGAACCGGAGCGCGATGTACCTGGAATGATCGAGAGCGCTTGGAACAAGCCGATCTGGAAAGCTTTCATATAGGTCAACTCGCTGAATTCGGTGATGCTTGGTTCGCGATCCTTATGCTTGTTTTCGATGACGATGAACAAAATCCCGTAGATGATCAGCGCCAAAGCGACAACTGTCGCGTTCAGGAGGTTTTCATCCGCCCAATCGTTCAACGGTAAGCCGATGACAGCCGCTGGGATACAACCGATGACTACTTTTTTCCAGATATCCCAAGTCTGTGTTTTCTCTTCCTTCGTTTTGCTTGGGGAGAAGGGATTCAGTTTGTGAAAATAGATGACGACTACTGCGAGGATGGCACCCAGCTGAATCACGTAGAAGAACATCTCTTTGAATGCTTGTGAGAGGTCCAGTTGAATGAACTCTTCAACCAAAATCATGTGGCCCGTGCTGCTGATGGGGAGCCATTCGGTGATACCCTCAACAATGCCGAGGATGATTGCTTTCAGTATTTCCATAAATTCCATATAATATCCTTTCTGTTGTGCATTTTTTTGATACTCCATCATCTAGTATAGCGAAATGAAAAAGATTAGCCAATCCTTTTCATGGATTCTTAAGGAAATGGAGGAGCGTTTTGAATGTAAGCGTTGCTAAAAAAATTCACAATGCTTGTCTGTTTATGGTAAAATGAAGTATACCAATTTTCACAAAAGCTCATTTAAATAAGGAAGAGGCGATAGCATGTTTGGCTTTTTTAAGAAGGATGATAAAAAGGGAAAACTGCCAGTTGAGAAGGAAATCTTGTATTCACCAGCCAACGGTGTTGTGGTACCTGTTTCGGATGTTGCAGATCCAGTGTTTTCTCAAAAAATGATGGGTGACGGTTTCGCGGTCATTCCTGCAGACGGAAACATCTATTCACCAGCAAAAGGTAAAGTATTGAGCGTGTTTCCGACAAAGCATGCAGTAGGCATTTTGTTGGACAGCGGTTTGGAACTTTTGTTGCACATGGGGTTGGATACGGTTGAGTTGAACGGGAAACCATTCGAAATCTTCGTGAAGGAAGGCCAATCGTTGACTGCGGATACTCTGGTCGCCAAAGTCGATCTGGCACAACTGCAGGAAGCCGGAAAAGATTCCGCGATGGTCGTCGTCATCACGAATATGGACAAAGTCAAAAACTTCAGCTTGGATGTAACCGGTGAAGTTGCCGTAAAAGCAGAAATCGGAAGCGTCCTGCCGAAGGAATAAAAGGAAAAATATGCAAAAAAAGCTTCATCCGGCTGAGCGCCGGATGAAGCTTTTTCGTCGCTATGCGTGTTAAGAGCCGACGCCAAGCCGATGTCTCGACTGAACGGAACCTGAAATATTCTGAACAACCGAGACAACGGCTTTTGCCAACATACAACCCGTTAAGGACGTTCCAGCGAAAAAATCTCCCCGAGCTTTGTATAGTCGTTGCCGGCCAGCCTCGCGACAGGTTCCAATTTTTCTGCCAAAACATACTGTTTCTCCTGATCGAACACCGATTCATCGAAAAGAAAATCTTCGACGCGCAAGATGAACAGATCCGTAAGCACGTTGCCCTCAGCATCCGTCAGAGGCACATATTGGTGTACGGTTGTTTCCATCCGGATTTTCGCCTCTTTGATGGCGGGGACAGCTACAGTGTGGCTGGCGGTCAACGTCAATTCCGTCAGATCGATTTCGCTCTCTGTGTCCGGCAGCTGAGCGGCCGTCCTGTTCATATCCTCAACCAAGTCTTCGCTGACGATATGGACGACGCCTTGTCGGGAAGCCAGCAGGTTTTTGGCGGAATCCTTGATTTTCCCGTCATTCCTCAGAATTGCTACGCTGATCAGCGGCAGCACGTTCGAAGCGACACTGAAAAAACTGAAGGGCGCGGCATTGACTACCTGCGTTTCCGGATTCTGGGTAGTGATCCAGGCAATCGGGCGGGGAATGATGCTCCCGGTCAAAAATTTGTACATCTGTTTCGTGTTGAGTTCTTCGGTATTGAAATGCTGCATGGGATCACTTCTTTCTGTTCAGGATAGTGGATTCGATCGCTTTACGTTTTTGTTCCAGGAAATCAGGGAGGGCAAAAGTTTCCCCGAGTTTTTCCAGCGGTTCGTCGAGCGTGAAGCCTGGTTGCTCGGTCGCTATTTCGATGCGCAAACCGCTCGGTTCGCGCAGGTAAAGGCTTTGGAAATAACCTCGGTCGATGATTTTTTCAACAGTGATCTGACTTTCTTTTGCCTTATCCAGGATCTGATCAAGATTTTTGCGTTCAGGCACGCTGTAGGCGATGTGATCGATGGTGCCTTTGCCGAGACGGGAGGGCTTTACGCTGGAGGACTGGATCAGCCGACTCACCTCTTCAGGAGCGGCAACCGGATGGGCATTATGATCCAGCAGTTTCATGCCCAGCACATCGCGGAAAAAGGTTTCCGATTTTTCAAGATCGGACACGGTGTAGTGGATGCCTTGGATGCCGATGATCTGGTATTCGGCGGGCACGTCACTGTGGCGCGTTGCCTGATCGGGCGCAATCATTTCGGGCACTTCAACCAAGCTGATTTTCATGTCGTCAGGGTCCTGGAAGGTACAGCTGGCTTTATCCGTTCCGATCAAATGAATGGCCCCTGAGGTAAGGCGATTTTTCCAGAACTGCAGACTGCCTTGAGGGATCTTCAGCAACACTTCATGGATGAGACTGTCTTCTTCGTGACGCTGGCCGACTCTCGGCAACTCGAAAAAAGTCAATATCGTGCCGGGAGTTCCCTTGTAGTCCCCGTAAAAAAGGTGGGGATCTGTCAAATTATCTTGGTTGACCGTCTGTTTGACGAGACGCAATCCTAGGGTATCGGTGTAAAAGGTTTTGTTCTTCTCCGCATCTTTGGTGATGGCGGTGAGATGGTGAAAACCGGTAATCATGTAAGCTCCAACCTCCGTTCAAATAATCCATAAGTCGAGTATACAGGAGAGTGACTCAGCAAGGTAACTATTCTGCTCAGCCGTGCTGTGAAAACAAAAAACCTCCACGTTCATCAGAACGGGAGGCTTATTGTTATTATCTTAGTAGAAGACGCAAACGCACTCTGGCGCGTAGACGTCTTTTTGCAGCAACGTCAATTTGCCGGTTTCTGCATCGCGTTCGAATAAAGTCAGGTTATCGGAATCCTGATGAGCCACGATCACGAATTGGCCGCTTGGATCCAAGTTGAAGTCACGCGGGATGTTTCCTTCAGTAGGGACATATTCCACTAATGACAATGTTTCGCCGTCTTCGGATACCGCATAGACAACCAATGAATCATGTCCGCGGTTGGAAGCATAAACGAATTTGCCGTCTGCGGAAATGCGGATAGCCGCGCCGCCGTTGAAACCGGTATGCTCTTCAGGGATAGTCGTGATGACTTGCAATAATGAGAAAGTACCCGCTGCTGCATCATAAGCCAACACTTCGACATCGCTGCTCAATTCACCGAACATGTAAACCACTTTACCGTTCGGATGGAAAACCAAATGACGCGGGCCAGTGCCAGGAGTCGCTTTATAGCGGGCAACTTCCGCCAGTTTACCTTCGTCGGAAACCGTGTAGGTATAAACGTGGTCAGTGCCCAAATCGCAAGCCAACAAGTATTTCTTGTCAGGGGAAAGCGCGCTGTAGTGCACATGCGGAATAGTTTGGTTTTCATGGATGCTTGAACCTTCATGTTGCGCACGGTCAGTCATTGTGAAGGAACCGTCAGCGTTCTCTTTGTAGACAGTCAAGTATCCGCCGTGGTAATTGGCGGTGAAGATCAATTTTTTTTCTTCGTCTAAGTAGATATAGCAAGGCGCAGATCCTTCAGCAGAAATTTCGGCTACCTTGTCGTAGGTTCCGTTTTCATTTTTCTTGAAAGAAGTAATGCCGCCGCCTTCATCCGTTTTGGAAATCGCGTACAGCGTTTCTTTGTCCGCAGATAAGTCCAGGTAAGTAGGGCTGTCGACTTCCGCAATCAAGCGATAATCACGCAATTCTTTTTTATCGGTGTCCAAAATGATTTGATGAACCCCTTTACTTTCTCTTTTCGTGTAAGAGCCAAGATATAAAACTTGTTCCATCCAAAGACCTCCTAAATATTATGATAATTCCATTATAACAAACGTCCTTCACAATAACAGGGGAAAAAGCTTGTAAAGCAAATAAAGTTGGATTCAACGGCATAATCAATGGTTTGCCAAATAAACTGTGATAGAATAGAAGTTGTAAAAAGTGTCTGAAAAGGAGATATGTCAATGCAAAGCAAAGTAATTCAAATTGGAGAAAAAGCGATAGATATAAAGGAACCCATGATCATCCTGTTCGATGACAGCGCAACGCCACCATTGCAGGAGGTTTCCATCATCCATCGTTTTTTGGAGCCCCAGGAATGGTTCGAACTGGAAGACGGTGACCGGATTTTGTTTGACGACCAGGAGTACCGTATATCCTATGTCGGTACGCATGTCCTGAAAAATCTGCAGTCGATCGGCCATACAACCATGATGTTCAAAAACTGGGATGACGAACGCTTGGAAACGAGCATCTATTTGACCCCTTACATTTTGCCGACAATAACTGACGGCACCACGATTACTTATAAGAAGAAAGATTGAAGGTGAGTCCAATGGAAAGAGCTCCGCGTAGAGGAACGAAATCCGGGAATCGGTTGTCGTGGTTCGAAAGATGGTTTCTGAACAACAAATTCGTAACTGTCCTTCTGATCATTTTACTGATTCTCCTGATCGTTTTCGTATTTTCAAAAATTTCCTATCTTTTGGGACCGATAGGCAGCTTCTTCAGCGTCATCGGCTTTCCGCTGATAATGGCGGGTATTTTCTTTTACATGCTGAATCCGTTGGTTACGCTGATGGAGAACCGGGGCATCAAGCGTTTCGTAGGCATTTGGATTGCTTTCGTGCTGGTGCTGCTGATGATGATCTGGGGTTTTGCGATCCTGATTCCGATCATCCGCGATCAGACGATCGGCATTGTCCGCGAATTTCCGGCTTATTGGCAGGCACTCGAAAAAATGACGATCGAATTGGTCAATTATGATTGGTTCACCTCCTTGCAGGAACAGATCAATCAAATCAATGCGGACATCTTCAACTCTGTTTCCGCGAAATTGAATGAAGTCCTGTCGAACACGGTCAGCGGCTTGGGCAGCGTCGTCGGACTTTTGACGAATGCGTTTGTGGGAATCGTCACGATGCCGATCATTCTGTATTATCTGCTGAAGGAAGGGGCTAGGTTGCCGCAGACTTTTCTGCAATTATTTCCCACATATCTGCGGGAATCGATCGGTGAACTGTTGAAGAAGATCAACACGCAAATCAGTCAATATGTGCGCGGTCAGATAACGGTCGCCTTCTTTGTCGGGCTGATGTTCGTCATCGGATATGCCATCATCGGAATGAAATTCGGCATCGTCCTGGGGATACTCGCAGGCTTCCTGAACATCATCCCGTATATGGGTTCCTTTATTGCGATGGTGCCCGCGGTGATTGTTGCGATAGTGGATTCTCCGCTGATGTTGGCAAAAGTGCTGCTTGTTTTCTCGATTGAGCAATTCATCGAGGGGCGCGTCATTTCGCCACAGGTACTCGGCAGCAATCTCGAAGTCCATCCGGTCACAATCATTTTCGTATTGCTTACGGCAGGAAAACTGTTCGGTCTGACCGGATTCATCTTGGGCATTCCCGGTTATGCTGTCCTTAAAGTGCTGTTCATGCATATTTTCGATTGGTACAAAGAGATTTCCGGATTGTATTTGGATGAACCAGAAATCGAGGAAGAACCGGAAGAGGATTATGCTCAAGAATAAACGAAACGAAAAGGGGTAATGCTTCATGAACAAAAAGAGATGGATTGCGGTGGCAATCGCGCTTGTGCTTTTCGTGGCATCACTCGGCTCGCAGGTTCTGTCGACCCGGTTGGCTGGCCAAACGGAGGATTCACTAAGCCAGCTTACCGGCAATCTGATACCAGGAACGAGCCTGCAGGAAAGTGTTCTGGAGAGCGGCGATGCCAGCAATCGGATCGCGGTTCTGCATATCGAAGGAACCATCCAATCAGGGACAGGGAGTATGCTGACAGACGGCTCCAGCTATGATCACGACCTTTTTCTGGAGCAATTGAAAGCCATCGAAGAAGATGACACGATCAAAGGAATTTTCCTGATAGTGGACAGCCCGGGCGGCGGGGTATATGAAAGTGCGGAAGCGCACGATAAATTGTACCGCATCGCTGCTGAGAAGGAGCTTCCGGTCTATGCTTCGATGCAAGGAACTGCCGCAAGCGGAGGCTACTACATTTCCGCTGGTGCGGACAAAATTTATGCTACAGCTGAAACGACTACCGGTTCGATCGGTGTCATCATGCAGGCCATCGAATACTCCGGCCTGCTCGAAAAATTGGGTATCGAATACAATACGATCAAGTCAGGCAGCCTCAAGGACATCGGTTCGCCGGACCGGGATATGACGGAAGAAGAGCGTGCGTTGCTTCAGGCTTATGTCGATGAGGCCTATCAACGTTTCGTCACTGTTGTTTCAACGGGAAGGGATATGCCTGAAGAAGAAGTCCGCGCAGTAGCGAATGGCATGATTTATTCGGGAACCCAAGCTCAAGCGCTAGGGTTGGTGGATGAGATAGCCTACACGGATGATGCGTTAAAAGCGATGAAAGCAGCTTATGACCTCGAGGATGCGGAAGTGTTCGACTATACTTCGACACCTGGATTGTTTTCCGATTTTTCTTGGTTGTTCGCTCAGGCGGCTGGCAAACTGACTAGCCAGAACAACCAGACGCTTTCTGAACTGCAACTGCTCCGTGACACTTTTGGGACAACCGCCGCTCCGAGATTGCTTTATCTCTACGGAGGTGAGTGATGATGGAAGAGCAAACCACTACGCATGAAGCACGCTTGGAAGAAATCCGGAAAAAGAAAGTAGCCTGGGAGGAAGCCGAGCGCATTTCCGACCAGCAGGAACGTCCGTTTAACCGCTACCCGGACTACGTATTCGCCGGTTTTTGGATTCGGTTCTTTGCATACCTCGTCGATTTGCTTGTCGTACAGGCTTTGATGGGGATCCTGATCAAACCGATTTTCGCTTTGGGCGGCATCAGTATGAGCGGGAGTTCTCCCTTAACCTTGTACGGATTTATTCAGTTGCTGATATTTGTCGGGTATTTCATACTGATGACGAAATATACGAACGGCCAAACACTAGGGAAGATGATCTTCGGCATCCGCGTCGTCTGCTTCAAGGAAGAAAAACTCAGTTGGCAGACCCTCCTGATCCGCGAAGGTGTCGGCCGCTATATCGGCAAAATCGTGGCTGTGATTTATCTGGTCGCTGCCTTCCAAAACAAGAAACAACATCCGATCGATATGCTTTGCGATACTTCGGTCGTGACTGAAAACAGCATCAGGGCTTTGCAGGAAAGTTACTAGTAGCGAGAACAAACGTTGGAAAACGGTATGCGACCGGTGGTTATCGGTCGCATACCGTTTTTGTGTTGTGCTGATCTAGTTGTTTTGGGTATGTGGGGCGGAGGAGAGAGTGCATAATAGTGTGGAACTCCGGCGAGGTAGTCGTTCACCGAAGAAGCGCTTTGAAATGCAGCCTGTCCTCCGACGAATCCATCGTTCACCTGAGGACAGAGTGAATATTAGTCAGCCTGCAGCCTCGGCAGCCCACTTCTTCCTACTTGCAAATTTCGCTATCGGTGTTATACTTGTTATATAACGAACAGGAGGGGTAAAAATGTTCATCGAAATTCTTCCGAACAGCGATACGCCGATCTATACGCAATTGATGTACCAGATCAAAATTGGCATCCTCAAACGGGAATGGTCATATGGGGATGGATTGCCGAGCGTCCGGAGCCTAGCTAGCGAATTGGGCATCAACATGCATACCGTGAATAAAGCGTACAATCTGTTGGCCGACGAAGGCGTGCTGGAAAAAAACCAG
The DNA here is from genome assembly GCF_049589555.1 of Trichococcus sp. Taxonomy (GTDB): domain Bacteria; phylum Bacillota; class Bacilli; order Lactobacillales; family Aerococcaceae; genus Trichococcus. The sequence goes on along the minus strand of NZ_JBAWAZ010000051.1, from coordinate 7,584 downwards.
AAAGGCTATTTCGTGAGCGAACGCGCGACTATGGCGTCCAATGAACGCACGAAAGCGGCGATGCAGGATAAGCTTAAGGAAATCCTGATCGATAAACAAATTTTTGAAGTCAATGAGGAAACATTCAACGGCTGGTTGAACGAAATTGAGAAAGAGCTGGAAGGGGAGGGCAATGCACATGCTGATATTTAGTTGGTTTATGGTGATCATGTTTTTGATTATTGGGGTCGTCAACGGCATTACGCCATATTATAGCCGGTTAAGTACACCGTTTGGAGTGACGGTTCCGACATCCCATCAAAAGGACCCCTATGTTTTGAAGCTTAAAAAGGCCTATCTTTATCAAAATATATTCGGGAGTATACTGCTCGCTGCTCCAATCTTTTTCTTCCTTCTCTGGGATGATGAGGAGAAAGTGGAGATGGTCACCAGCATCTATGTGACGGTCGCGATGTTCGTTTTCATTTTCCTTTCGTTCCTGCTCTATCTGCAGAAACGGAAGCAGCTCCGCAGTTGGAAAATAGCAAACGACATCAAAATTGAACCGAAAAAAGCCAAAATCGTCATCGATACCGCCTATCAAAAAGATCTGAAGGTGGTCTCCCATTCGGTCTTCGTTTCGGCGCAACTGTTCATCCTGTTGGTGACGGTGGCGGTCACGCTTTATTTCTATGACCTGATACCCGAGCGGTTCCCGGTTCACTGGAATAGCTCGAATGAACCGGACCGGATCGTCGATAAAACGTATGTGAATGTATTCATGTTGCCGGCGATACAATTATTGATGATTCCGATGATGTTTTTCAGCCACTATTCCTTCATCAAATCGAAACAGAAGATTTCGCCATATCTGTCCGATCTTTCCAGCAAGCAGAGCAAATTGTTCCGTCAGGCTTGGTCCTATTACTTCCTCGTCGTGACGGTGCTGACGCAGCTCTTGTTGAGCGGCATCCATTTCTTTTCCTTGTTCTTCGCAGACAAGGGTGCCCAGTGGGTCATCGGTATGACGATTCCGTTCGTGGTCATCATAGTTGGGTACAGCGTCTATCTGACTTGGAAATACGGCCAAGGCGGTGAAAAATTGTTCCTGAACGAAGCGGGTGAACTGCCTGATGAAGTGACGGAAGCGGACGAAGAGCGCTACTGGAAGTGGGGAGTATGGTATTACAACTCGGAAGATCCATCGATATTTGTCGAAAAACGCTTCGGCATCGGAAGCACGCTGAATATGGCCAGATGGCAATCATGGGCGTTCATCGCCGGTCTGTTGGCCTTTGTAGTGCTGACGATCGTGCTTTCGTTCACGATGGAATAACGATAAGTAAATACAAAAACAGAGGTCGGGACAAATGTCCCGGCCTCTGTTTTTGCTTTATATTTCGATCTTTTTGTTGTGTTGGGCAATGGCCATATCGACGATACGGTTTGCCAAATGGATATTGCGGACCAACAGGGGCCCGTGGAAATAGGAACAGAAGACATTTTTGTAGCGGGCGCCTTCGGTCTTATCTTCACCATTGTTGCCCATGCCTTTTTCGACTTTTCCGAGCGGGCGCATGTTTTCGCCCAGGAAGGTCCGTCCGTTATGGTTTTCGAACCCTTCGTAGGTCTCATTGAATTCCTCGCTGCGGATGGTGATGTCGCCGATGAACCGGTTGTTGTCCTGGCTCAATGTATAGTGATCCAGGGCGCTGATGCCGGAAATTTTGTTGCCGGATGCATCCATATAATAGTGGCCCAACAATTGGTAGCCACCACAGATGGCCAATACCACGCCATCATTTTCGATGTATTCCTTGATTCCTTCTGCTTTATCCTGAATGTCTTTTGAGACGATGTACTGTTCGTAATCCTGGCCTCCTCCGAAAAAGACGAGGTCATATTTTTCTGGATCGAAGGGCTGGTCCAAACTGATGATTTCCGTTTCGAAATCGACGCCTTTTTCACGGGCACAGTACTGGAGCATCAAGAGATTCCCATTGTCGCCGTATGTGTTCAGCAGATTGCCGTACAAGTGGCAAATACGTAGTCGCATTTATTTCATCCTTTCCGCTATATAGCCTTGGTTCGCCAGCTCTTTACGGAGTTGCAGCACAGCGGTGTAAGTTGCCATCACATAGATTTTTTTCGTCGGAGCCGTTTTGAAAGCTTTGATGACATCGGTGATTTCCGGTAAAACTTCCAGTTTTTCTTCAGGTATACCGGCAACTTTCATCCGTAAGGTCAACTCTTTTTGGCGGATGCCGCTGACGGTTACTTTCGGGATGTCAAAATCCAAAAACTTCTCGTAATTTCCGTCCCAAATCCAACTGACATCGGTTCCGTCTGCCGGGCGGTCATTCAGGATCGACACGACGCTGAATGGCTCGTCTTCGTAATGAAGGAGGTCGATGACCTGATTCAGGCCGACCGGATTTTTGATCAGGTTCAGGATTATTTCTTTGTCGTCGACGGTGATTGTTTCCTGACGGCCAAATTTTTGCTGGGCAGCTGAGAAACCTGCCTGGATCTCTTCCGGAGTCAATCCAAAATGTTTGCCGACTGAATAGGCAGCCAAGGCGTTATAGACGTTATAGAGACCGGCGACATTCGTGTGGAACGGATGGCCATCGATTTCAAAGGAAGAACTCTTGTGCGTCAATTTGTCCACTTTGGTGACAGCATAAGCCAGTTCTGGACGTTTGAAATCGCAATGTGGGCAGTAGTATTTCCCGAGGTTGCTGTAGGTATTGAATTTATAGCGCAAAATGTGCTGGCATTTCGGACAAAGCACGCCGTCCGTGTTGTAATGTGCCAGGGTATCGCCATCCGGTTCATGGTTGAATCCGAAGTAGATCTGTTTGTTGACCAGTTCTTTGGAGTTGAAGATCGGGCTGTCCCCATTCGCCAGGATGACGGCATCCGGTGCAAGCGCAGCGCCATCGACCATTTTTTGGTAAATCGTGTAGATTTCGCCGAATCGGTCCATCTGATCGCGGAAAACATTCGTGTTCACGATGACTTTCGGCTTGATGAACTTCGTCACCTTGACCAGGCTGGCTTCATCGACCTCAAGTACAGCAAAGGCTCTTTCCTTTTTTACTTTACGCGAATAGCCTTCCAGGAACGAGGAGATGATGCCTTGCTCCATGTTGGCACCAGTCGGATTCGTCAAGATATGCGGGTATTTTTGCTGCAGGACATGATAAGTCAACGATGTCGTCAGTGTCTTGCCGTTCGTGCCGGTGATGATGACGACATCAAAATTTTCAGAAAGGTGTTGCAACACGTCGGGATCCAATTTGACGGCCAGTTTGCCGGGCAGACTGGTTCCGCCTTTTGTGAAAGTCTGAAGACCCCACTGGGCGATTTTGCCGATATTGATTGCTAGTGAACCGCGGATAGTCAAATAAATTCGCTCCTTACTTATGTATCTCTTGCCATCATAGCATATAACAAGGCTTTTTTCGATAGCGTTAGTATAGCAGAATTTGCCCGGATTGAATATTTTTAGATGCCGCTTCGTGTCAGGAAGGGGTGTTCAGATTGCCGAAGGAAGGCTGCTGAGCGTGAATTTTATTGACTTTGGAGCCATTTCCTACTATCATTATACGGGATGTTATTCAGTTTTTTTATCATTCGGTAACCTTACCGGAGCGGAATGATGAAGGTGAGATAATAGCGGGTCGGAAGCAGGATGACACAAGGGCATCCTTTCTTTTTGCAGGAAATTCCGACCGATTTATGAAAAATAGGCAAGACGCTGTTGGAAAGGTGGACATAATGGCACAGTTATTTTTTAAATATGGGGCGATGAACAGCGGGAAATCGATCGAGATCCTGAAGGTTGCCTACAATTATGAAGAGCAGAACAAATCAGTGATGATCTTTACGAGCGCGATCGATGACCGCGATGGTGTAGGCTATGTTTCTAGCCGGATCGGTTTGAAGCGCGAGGCCACTCCGATTGCGGATGATACGGATGTATTTTTGGAAGTCAGCAAAAATCCAAAAAAGCCAGCCTGCATTTTGATTGATGAATCCCAATTCCTATCCAAAGCGCATGTCATCCAATTAGCGCGCATCGTGGATGAATTGGGAATCCCGGTGATGGCGTTCGGATTGAAGAATGATTTCCAGAACGAATTGTTCGAAGGCTCCAAATATCTGTTGCTCTACGCGGATAAGATAGAAGAAATCAAAACCATCTGCTGGTACTGTCATAAAAAAGCAATCATGAACATGCGTGTCGTGGATGGAAAACCAGTATATGCCGGCGAACAGATCCAGATCGGCGGAAACGAATCCTATCTTCCCGTCTGCCGTAACCATTACCACCATCCGCCCTTGGCCTAGAATCGATACTCAGAAACAAAAAAAGAGGAGTTTGAAAAAGTTATGTATGATCAATTAGATGCATTCATTATCCGTTATGAAGAGCTTTCCGAATTGTTGAGTGATCCGGAAGTACTTTCCGACACAAAACGATTCTTGGAATTGACCAAAGAAGAAGCGGGGCTGCGCGAAAAAGTTGCAACCTTCAAACGTTATAAAGAGGTCGAAGGGGAAATCGCCGACACCGAAGAAATGTTGTCAGAAAAGTTGGATGACGACATGGCTGCTATGGCCAAAGAGGAATTGAACGACTTAAAGAAAGAGAAGACCGAGCTTGAAGAGCGCATCAAAGTTTTGTTGCTCCCTACAGATCCGAATGATGACAAAAACATCATCATGGAGATCCGTGGAGCTGCCGGCGGGGATGAGGCTGCTTTATTCGCTGGGAAGCTGTTCACAATGTACAGCAAATTCGCTGAAAGCCATGGCTGGCGCGTTGAGGTCATGGATGCGAACATTACCGGCATCGGCGGCTACAAAGAAATCATCCTGATGATCAGCGGAAATGGTGCTTACTCCAAACTGAAATATGAGAGCGGCGCGCATCGTGTTCAACGTGTTCCGGAAACAGAGTCACAAGGGCGTGTGCATACCTCCACGGCTACCGTTGTTGTATTGCCGGAAGCGGAAGAGGTCGAATTAAACATCGAAGACAAAGACATCCGTACGGATATCTATCATGCCAGCGGAGCCGGCGGACAGCACGTCAACAAGACGGCATCAGCGGTCCGATTGACCCACTTGCCGACAGGAATCGCCGTTGCCATGCAGGATGAGCGTTCCCAAATCAAAAACCGCGAAAAAGCGATGAAAATTTTGCTCACGCGTGTATACGACAAAATCTCTTCAGAAGCACAATCCGAATACGATGCGACGCGTAAATCCGCAGTCGGTACAGGCGATCGTTCCGAACGCATCCGCACCTACAACTTCCCGCAAAATCGGGTTACCGACCACCGTATCGGCTTGACTTTGCAAAAGTTGGATACGATTTTGAGCGGAAAACTGGATGAAGTCATCGATGCGTTGATCATGGCAGATCAAACGCAAAAATTGGAGTCCTTGAACAATGGATCAATCTAAGGAACTCACTTACCAGCAAGCTTTGCAGAATGGCGCGCTTTTTTTGGAACAAAACGAGAAAAGTCCGTTGGCGGCTGAAAGGCTGCTTTTGGATCGCTTGGGATGGACGAAAACGGATCTGTTGATGCGTTTTGCCGAGCAGATAACGGAGCAAGAATACAAGCAGTACTTCAGCGACATAAATGAGTATGTCGCGGGCAAACCGATCCAGTACATCGTAGGCGTCGAATGGTTCTATGGCTATCCCTTGAAAGTCACCGAGGCTACGTTGATTCCGCGTCCGGAAACGGAAGAGCTCGTGCAGCGGGCGCTAAAATGCCTGGAAGGGAAAGGGCCGCAGAAGGTCCTGGACATCGGGACAGGATCAGGCGCTATTGCCATTGCGATGAAAAAGGAACGCCCGCAGGATGAAGTGACAGCTACCGATCTTTCTGAAGAAGCTTTGGCAGTCGCGAAAGAGAACGCGGAGCAATTGGATGCCGACATCCGTTTCCTGCAAGGGGATCTGTTGGAACCCGTGCAGCTGGAGACCTTCGACTGCATCCTCAGCAATCCGCCTTACATCAGCGAAGATGAAATCGGCTTGATGGACCGCTCCGTTTTGGAGTACGAACCGCATTCGGCTTTGTTCGCTGACCACGACGGGTTGGACCTATACCAAAAGATGGCCTTCACGCTGCCGTTCCATTTGAAAACGGACGGATGCCTGTTCATGGAAATCGGATTCAGCCAAGGCGAAAAATTATTGGAACTCTACAAAAAAGCTTTCCCGGATAAAACGGTCACGATCGAAAAAGATCTGTCCGGCCTCGATCGCATGCTCATAGTCAAATAAGAAAAGAGTCGCCTGTTATCCATGGGCAAAAAATGGCTGCGGGCAATTGCCCCAGCTATTTTTTTACCTGAACGGCGTCCTTGCCAGTCAAAACATCCAGAAAGGAGCATTTATTATGGAAACGAAATTATACGACACATCAACGATTGATGAGGCAGCCGAACTGCTGAAAGCCGGACAATTGATCGCCTTCCCGACAGAGACTGTCTACGGCTTGGGCGCTATCGCATCAAATGATGAAGCCGTCAAAAATGTATATAAAGTGAAAGGAAGGCCCAGTGACAATCCCTTGATCGTTCATGTATCCGATCGGGAGGTTGCTCAGTATGTAGCCTTTGTACCGCAACAGGCAGAAGCCTTGATGGAGGCTTTTTGGCCTGGTCCATTGACGTTGATTTTTCCGATGAAAGAAGGGGTTTTTGCGCCTACCGTCACCGCAGGCCACAATACCGTCGCGCTGCGGATGCCCGACCAAGTGCAGACGCTGGAATTGATCAGAAAAACCGGCTTTCCTTTGGTCGGACCGAGCGCGAATACATCAGGCAAACCGAGCCCGACGACAGCTGAACATGTGATGCATGACCTTTCGGGAAAAATTGCGGGCATCCTTGATGGCGGAGAAACGCAGATCGGTTTGGAATCCACCGTACTGGACTTGACCAATGCCGAAGGACCTGTCATTTTGCGCCCGGGTGCCATCACCGAAGTGCAGCTGGAGCCGATCATCGGCAAACTATCAGGCAGTGCGCAAACAACAAATGACGCGGAGGCTCCGAAAGCGCCAGGGATGAAATATCAACACTATGCTCCCACTCAACCGGTCGTGCTGGTCGATGGAACGGCTGCTGATTGGGACGCCGCCATTGAGGAATATCGCGGTGAAGGCAAGGAAATCGGCATTTTGGCATCCGAAGAACAGCTGGCTGTCCATAAGGATGCAGCGCTAGCTGCCTATTCATTGGGGGCGAAGAATGATGTGGCGACTGCATCGCAGCGTCTCTATGCCGGATTGCGTTATCTTGATGAACAACCGGTCGATGTGATTTTGGCGGAAGCCTATGACCTTGCCGGCCTCGGGAAGGCATTCATGAATCGCCTGGAAAAAGCTGCTTCTTCAAAATATCCGAAAAAACAGGCGGAATAATCGCCTAATATCCGTCTTTAGCTTACTTTTTATACAAAATATCTAAATACAGGAGCTTATATGTTTTATTTCTGAAAAATTATGCTATACTCAACTTACATTTTTTTATGTTTAAAATTTTGGAATAATGTGATGGAAGGGTGCAAAC
>NZ_JBAWAZ010000050.1:0-2172 GCF_049589555.1 Trichococcus sp. | reverse complement strand
TTGAAAGGTTCCTTCTGTACGGCGTTAACATTATAGCATCACGAAGACCGTATGGCTACAAATCTTCTTTTAATTTAAGATTAAATCCATTGCCTCTGTGATCCCAAAATCTACTGCGGCAAAAAATATTCCGAATAGAATGGTTGTAACGACTACCGTATTTGTATATTTTGCTAATTCCTTACCAGTCGGCCAAGTCACTTGCTTCATTTCATCCGCTACGCTCTTCAGAAATTTCATGCTTATCCTCCTACTATATGTTGCCAGTTTCGTCTTTATTTCGTTTCTTTGTGCAAGGTATGCTTTCCGCAGTACCGGCAAAATTTCTTGACTTCCAAACGTTCTGTACGACCTTTTTCAGTAGGTGTGATGGTGTAGTTCCTTGATCCACATACGGTACAGGCTAATGCGGCTTTTCTGATAGCCATGTCGCTCACCTATTTTCTCTCTATTTGTGTACACAATACAAGCTAATATTAGAGCGCCTGCCACAAATAGTCAACCTTTTTATTTTTGCGGATGCGCCCAGAAATACAAAAAGGCCTCCGGATCTGAGACCGGAAACCTTTTTGTCGCGCTATTCATTTCTGCATCACCTTATCCGCGTTGAATCTTACTTCTTATTGAACTGTAACGATTGCATCGCCAAGATCTACAGTACCTTCTGCAACAACTTCAATGTTTTTGTAATTGAAAGTGTTTGTGATTACGATAGGAGTAGTTGTCTTGTAACCGGAAGCTTTGATGAAGTCGATATCGAAATCAACCAATTTGTCTCCGATTTCAACAAAATCCCCAGCCTTAACATAAGTAGTGAAACCTTCACCTTTCAGATTGACTGTATCCAATCCGATATGGATCAAAATTTCAACACCTTCGTCAGATTCAAGACCGATAGCATGCTTCGTGTCGAAAACCATCACGACTTTACCGTTGATCGGCGAAACAACTTCACCGACTGCAGGTTCGATTGCGATCCCTTTACCCAACGCTTCACTAGCGAAGGCAGCGTCATCCACTTGCGTCAATGGAATGGCGATACCAGCGATAGGCGAACGCAAAGTAGTGGCAACTGTCGCTTTTTCTTCAGCAGCGGGCGCTGCTGGTGTTACTGTTGCTTTTTCTTCTGTTTTTTCAACAGCCTTCAGACCATAGTAGTCTTCTTTGGAAGGCAGTTTTGCGGCACTGCCGCTTTCAATGAATTCTTCCAGGTTTGATTTGATGTTAGAAACTTTCGGTCCGTAAACAACTTGAACGCCGTTTCCTTTATGGATGACGCCGGATGCTCCCGTGCCTTTCAATAATTCTGCATCAACCAAATCGCCGTTTGCTACAGTTGTACGCAGACGTGTCGCACAGCTGTCGACGTCAACGATGTTCGCTGCGCCACCCAGACCATAAATGATGGAAGCAGACATTTCATCCGTTTCGTTTTTCACGATTGAGGCAACGTCTGCAGCGCCTTCTTGCGCTTTCGCATTCATGTCAGCACGCGTGTACAATTTCACTTCAGTCGAATCATCTTCACGACCTGGAGTCTTGTAGTTGAACTTCTTGATCAGGAATGAGAACAGGAAGTAGTAGATTACGAAGTAAGCAAGACCGATGAATACGATCCAGATCCAGTTCGTTTTGGCATTCCCTTGCAGGATACCGTACAAGAACATGTCGATGAATCCGCCTGAGAAAGTCATACCGACGCCTACGTTGAACATATGCATCAACATGTAAGCAGCACCGGCCAAAACAGAGTGGATGATATACAATGGTGTAGCAACAAACAGGAATGTGAATTCCAATGGCTCAGTGATACCTGTAAGCATTGAAGTCAAGGCCGCAGACAACAAAAGTCCGCCGGCTTCTTTTCTTTTTTCTGGTTTAGCTGTGCGGTACATCGCTAAAGCAGCACCAGGCAAGCCGAAGATCATCAACGGGAATTTACCTGACATGAAGCGGGTAGCCGCAACGCTGAAGACAGTTGTGTCAGCATCAGCCAATTGCGCGAAGAAGATGTTTTGTGCACCTTCGACCATTTTTCCGCCGACTTCCATCGTTCCGCCCACTGCTGTTTGCCAGAAAGGCAAGTAGAACACGTGGTGAAGACCGAAAGGAATCAACGCACGCTCCATGAAACCATATAACCATGTTCCAGCGTAACCGGAACCTTGTACC
>NZ_JBAWAZ010000049.1:0-2718 GCF_049589555.1 Trichococcus sp. | reverse complement strand
CCGGCAATTTTGCGGACCATCCAATCTCCGACGCAGCCAAAAGCGTAATGGTTGAAAGAAAAATCCATCACGTCACCGTTGGGCTGGATCCCTGCCCAAGACTCCCAGATCGTCGTCGCTCCGTTGTTCACTTCATAAAACCAGGATGGGCACTGTTCCTGATAGAACACTTTTTTGGCCAATTCCTCTTGACCGTTTTCGCACAGCACATCCAAAAGATGCGGAACGGAAAGGAAGCCTGTATCCAAACGATTCCCATTTTCCTTAATCAGCGTCACCAAGCGGTTGATCAGCGCTTCTTTTTCCTGAGGAATCATGTCAAATGCCAGCGCGATGACATAGCAGCCTTGGAAATCGCTGGTCAGGCGTCCATTTTCGAAGAATCGCAGGCGGAAGGCCTCTTTGACATCCTTGGCGTATGCGGCATATCCTTCAGCTTCCTCAATCCTCCCGAGCAGCTGAGCAATTTCAGCTAATTTCTCACTGGAATGGGCCAAAAAAGCGGTTGCAAAAACATCCTTGGTGACTACGGATGTTGCGATCGGGCCTTTCGACTGCTCGCCCATCATGTAACTCGGGAACATCCAGTCGCCGAAATGGAAAACCGTATCCCATATGAATTTGTCAAAGCCTTCCTTATCCCCTGCAGCGCTTGATTTGCAGTGCTCATGCCACTTCTGCATCGCCGGATACGTTTCGGCAAGAACGTCGACTTTACCGTAGCGCTCATACAGTATCCAAGGAACCAAAATGATCGCATCCCCCCAACCGGCCGAGGAATAGGCGCCAGTGATACTTGGGTTTTCCAGAAAATCCCGCGGCGCCGGCGAATAATCGACTACCTCGCCGTTAGGCAATTGATCAGCCATCACATTTTCCAGCCATCTGCGCGTAAAATCATAAATGTCCATGAAGAACGTGGCTGTCGGCGCAAAAACCTGGAGATCCCCGGTCCAGCCTACCCGTTCACGCTGCGGGCAATCGGTCGGAACAGAAAGCATGTTGCCTTTTTGACTCCAATGGATGTTGTCGATCAAACGATTGACTTTTTCGTTGCTTGTCCTGAAAAATCCGGTTGTTTTCATGTCCGAATACAGGACGTAGGCTTTCACCATATCCGCCGTCAACACGGGTACCCCGCTGATTTTGGCATAGCGGAATCCGTGGAAGGTAAAATCAGGTTCCAGCACTTCTTTCTGTCCCCGCCCGACAAAGATATCTTTTTGGTCTTTGTTTCGGCCAAGAATGTTGTTGAAGAATTTGCCTTCCTTGCTCAGCACTTCGCTGTGTTCGACGCAAATTTCCTGGCCTTCATCCAGGAACACCGTAAGTTCGATCCGGCCGGCAATAACCTGTCCAAAATCGACGATCCAGCTTTCCGCTTCCTGCCAAATCTTCAACGGCTGAAGGGTTTCCTTTCTTTTGACGAGCGGTCCGATCTGTTCGGTCAGATTTTCGTATCCAAAGTCGGCCACAGTCACCCTGTCCATGCCTTCCGTACTAAAAGACGTTTCCCACTCAGCGTCGGCCACCCGCAGATCCTGCTTTTCCCCGATGAAGATATCGCTGTACATGTATTTGTCCGTGCTGGAGAAGAAATCCTCATCCGTGACGATGATTTCAGTGGTGCCGTCCGCAAATGATACGATCAGTTCGCCCAAAATACCCAACTTGTTTCCGAACTGAGCACTGGCTCCGTTGACGCTGATCCGCCCCGCATACCAGCCATCCGCGACCACGACCGACCAGACATTTTCTTCAGCCAACAGCGTAGTAACATCGTATTCTTGATACATCAGCACCTTGGAATACGAAGTATTGTCCGGAGTGAACAGCGCATCGGTGACATCCTGTCCGTTGATTTTTGCACGGTAGATGCCGTGTGCCGTCATCACTAATTTAGCGCTTACAATTCCTTTATCCGCATTCAGTTGAAACACTTTCTTCAAGCACTGGCTCGGCAATAAACGCTCCTCGACAGGTTCCTGCACTATTTTTTCACCCGAAAACATCTGCTGCAGTGTAAAAACCGGCTCCTCTTTTGTTTCCTGCTGCACAGGTTCAATCCATTTCGCTTTCCATTCTCTTTTCATAGGCTATTCCTTTCCGATCTCTTTTTTTAATGCCCAAAGTAAAAATATCACACTCACGCATTTGATATTTACCATACGATGATGTTATCATGTTGGTGGTAGCGGTATCAATGTCGAGAAACTATATAAACATGCGATTATTTTACATAAGGAGATGCAGGATGAGATATAAATCCATCGATGACCAGCTGATCGGAATCGACGATAAATTCCAAAATATTTGGACGAATGGCGAAATTTCCATTGAGAATCAGCTGAAAGATCTGCTAAAAAACAACAATCAGGAAATATTTACGGTGAGCCACAAAATGGACGAAGCAACCCCGGAGCACAAGCATTCGTTCTACGAAATCATGTATGTTTATAAAGGGGCAATCCTGAATATCACCCAAAACAAAAACATCTATATGTCGGAAGGTGATTTTTGCATCATGAACCTCGCCAGTTCCCATTCCCTTCAGGTCCTTGATGCGAGCGCAATTTTGGTCAATATCTGCATACGCAAAGAAAGTTTTACAAACGGCTATTTACGTTCTTTTTATGAAAACGACAACCTCATCAGCCTGTTCTTCCGTGAAAAAAGCGAGGAAGATTACCTCTATTTCCCGAAACGGATCAAGTCGGA
>NZ_JBAWAZ010000048.1:0-5223 GCF_049589555.1 Trichococcus sp. | reverse complement strand
CTTGAGGTCCACGGTTACCTTCTTCTACGCTGAAAGTTACTGCTTGGCCTTCTTCTAAAGATTTGAAACCTTCAGATTGGATAGCTGAGAAATGTACGAATACATCGTCTCCGTTTTCGCGTTCGATAAAACCAAAACCTTTTTCTGCGTTAAACCATTTAACTGTACCTTGTTCCATAATTGAAAATCCTCCTCGTGCGTTTTGCACTTTATGATACATTGTTGCTAACGTTACGAATCGGAATGTTTTGAAACAATTCTTTTCTGCGCTTCACAAAATGTTAAAGTCATTGTACCATGGATTTTTTGATTGTGCAAGCCCTATCTTCTTTTCTTGTGACTCCAAGCATCAAAAAATCAAACATAAAAACAGCAAATAGAGCAAAAGAGAAGCGATTCCGTAAGGATCGCTTCTCTTGTTTTCTTTATTTTTTTTCTTTATCAAGGATTTCGGATATTTTTCTGTCGACATAATTTAAGCCCATACTCATGAAATATTCAGCCAGATCTTCATCGCTGATATCTTTTACATCGTATCCGCCCTGTCTTCTTTTAGCGGCATACCCTTTTCTCATTTTTTCAAGCATGTCTTCGGGTAGCTCCACTTGGAATTTCTTCATTGTCATCGCAACCGCCTCCTATGTCGTTGTTAGCCTGAACGATCGGATAAGATAATGGTTCTTCCGCATTGATCAGGTAACGCTTTCATTATACCCTTCTTTTCAAAATATATACAGAATTTTATGCAAGAAGCAGCAATATAATCGATAACTGTTATTCGAATATAGAAAAACCCTTGAAAGAAAAGGTATAAACCCAATTCCTTCAAGGGTTTCCCCTTTGGTTTTCTATTCAAATAAGAAATGATATTACTTCAGCCGGTTATTCTTCCGAACTGTTGATGATCAGTGCGCCGTTCTCGGTATTTCTCTGATAGTCATTGAAGAAGTCCCAGATGAATGCAGCTTCCGGTTTGTAGTTCCAATGCGCCAGGTCCTTGACGGCAGCCAATTTCATCATAACGCCGTTTGCATTTGAGGCCGTCCCGACCAGCATCTGTTTTTCGCCTAGTGACGTCCATTCCTGATTGTCCAACGCCACGCCGTAGAATTCATTCAACGACAGATCGTACTGCGGTGCTACCTCAAGCTGATTGATTTTTTGGTATGCTTGGAGGAACGGGAACATATCGACGTTCGGGTCATTCTGGAAAATGCCCGGTGTGCCGAATTGTCCAGAACCGTCCACAGGGATCATCTGGAAATTATCGTGATCGCCGCAGATGTAAAGATAAGGCACTTCAGGCCCTGCATAGGTTTCCGCGATTGCGGTAAGTTCCTGTTTGTCGACACCAGGTGACGAGACAGCTGCCACTGCCGCGAAAATGCCCGGATATTTGACTCCCATCAATGTAGCTTTGGATCCGCCTGCCGACAAGCCCGTCAGATAGATCCGCGAAGGGTCGATCTGCGGATATTTTGCTTTCAGATCCTCGATCAGATTCAGGACACCTTCCTCACCCAATCCCTCGATTCCGCCGAAATTCACTTCTTTGTCTTGCCATTCAGGCGAAACGACGATCAGATTCTCTTCAGCCGCCAATTCGGCCCAACCGCTGGCATCTCCCTGCAGTCTCGGATCGTTCGCAAAGCCGTGAAGCGTCACGATCAACGGAACGGTATTTTCATCCTGGCCCATTGTTGCTTCAGGGATGTATTCGTACCAGGTATACGCTCCTTCCCCGTTGACGGGTTCGGCAATCATCTGGTTATAGGTGATGCCCAACTCCTCAAAATTCGGCACCCCAACAAACGGGTAAGGATCTGTGTATTTGCTGACGTCTGCCATGTAAAATTCCGTCAGCTCGTTATGCATGCGGTAATTTTTCGAGAAGACGTGTTCCCAAGCATTGGCATAGGCTTCCTGCACGGTTTCTTCTTCCGCGTTCACAACGACCTGCTGGAACTCATTATCCTGATTGCGGTAAACGGCCAGATCGTCCTCTGTCAGCTGTTCCTCGGCTGCATTGGCTGAGGTGTAGAAATCTGTTATAGCTTCTCCGGCATTGCTGAGGTATACGGGAACTGGCGTCGTCGAAGTGCTGTCAGCTTCGATATCCCCGCCGTACAGCATCATCCCTGCAATCGCATAGCTTTTCTGCGCCAGGAAATTGTTGGCGAAGGTCGCACCTTCATCCAACGCGATCACTTTGACGTTCTTCACAGGCGCTTTCGCCAACAGTTTGATGAAGGCTTCCGCATCCTCCGCTTGATAACCTCCCTCATTAAGGGGATTGATCACGTAGGCTTGCCCCGCCCATTCCTGGACATCCGGCAACAGTCCGATTTCGGCCAACAGTTCTTCTGCTTCCGCCTCGGTCTTTTGCCCTGCGTAAATATAGAAGGTTGGCGTCAGCACATCCGAGCGTGAACTTACGAACCCGTCCTTCATGGCATCGTAGACAAAGTAATGCAATTGTGACGCTTCATCTGTTTCCGATTCTTCTAAAGTGATGCCTGTTTCCGGCGAACTTGCAACTGATTCCGCCGTTTCTGAAGGAGCCGCGCAGGCACCAAGGTTCAGCAGCGCCATCAGCAGGGCCGCTTGGCCGATTTTTTTGATATTCATCTTTTTGCCTCCATTATTTTGAAATGGTCATTCCAGCAACTCCGGACAGGAAAGGCTCAAACATTTCACCGTCCTATGGCTTCGATTGGATCCGCCTTCTGGAGCGACAGCCTGATTGTCTGGCGATCGCCTTCCGCGGCTGTAATCTCTTTGTTGATGATTCGATACGCTTCGCCTAAGCGGAAATCGTAATCCAACGATTCCGGAAGTGTTACGCTGTACATGATTCCATTGTCATCAAGCCGCTCCCACTGCGCTTCGATTTCCCCTTGCGAAGTGAGGAGCGAACCACTCACTTCTGTCAGATCCGTCGCGAAATAAGGAACCAATTGAATGCTGCGACCTTTTTTGACGGAAATGCCAACCAGTTTTTCCATCATCCAGGCCGTGTATGAAGAATACATCGCATGGTTCAATGAGCCTTGCACCGTATTCGTTCCTTGCTGCAGCGGGAAATATTCACTCAAAGTCTGATTGCCGTTCGCCAGCATGCCAAGATAATTCGGTTCCTGGCGGCGGGACAGCCAATTGTAGATCATATCGTCTTCGCCCAGCTCGGATAGGATGGCGTATGCCCACGACATTCCGAAAATGCCGAAGCGAAAAATGCCGGCATCATCGTGGATGCGTTGGACCAGTTTTGCTTCAAGGGCACGTTGCTCCTCGCCATCCCGGAAAAGACACGCCTTCAAGGCGAAAATAGTACTCGATTGCGTTCCCGAGGCAAAACTGCCGTCCTCATTGCGGAACAGACCGATGATTGCACTTCTAGCTTCAACGATGCGCAATCCCAAGGTTTCCATCATCGTTTCAGAAACATCGTGCGCAGCAAACAACGCTTTGTATTCCTCCAAAAGGGTCAGATACATGCTGGCCGAACAGAACTCCTGATCGGGCGAGACGATGCGCTTGTTCTGGATGCTGGCATCGACTGATCCCCAGTCGCCGAGACAACAGTAACGGATGTAGTCAAAATCGAATGCCAGCAGATATTCCAGATGCTTCACCAATTCAGGCAGATGTTCTTGCACAAAAGCCTTATCTTGGTAATACTGCTCAATTTTTGCAGCAAGCACCGGGAAAACCAGCTGCCAGCCCAAGGAACCGGCCCTGTTGGAAGTTCCGTTCGTCATGATGCCGACGTAAGGGGCAGTCTGCGGGATCCCGCCTTCCGGTGTCTGATCATTAGCGAAGTCCATAAAGACTTTCTTCAGCAGATTGTGCACATCGTGGCTGTAGAGGTGGGAATCCAACAACGCGACGATATCACCGCCATAGCCGAAACGTTCCCTTGTGCAGTCTTCGAAGTAGGAATGGATATTGTTCAGGCGGGTATTCCGGGCCGCATCCCACAACCGGTTCAACTCATCCGAAGACGATTCGAACCGGCTCACTGACGCGAGATCTGTGTATACACTGTAAGCCTGGATATTGGATAGCAGCTCCTCCAGCGCGCCTGTGTACGATTCTGTATTCACAAGCACATAACGGAAGGAGTGATAGCAGTACTGATTTTCAAATCGGAAAATTTCTTGTTTATTTTTCTTGATGACGTCCTTCTGGATGATCGGATCACCCGTGTCTATGCCATGCTCCTCATCCGTCACACCGTAGGTTCCGCTGATGCTGGAATCAAAACTAATGGTTCCATCAGCATTCAGTTCCTCGGCGTACAGAAAAGTGACCTGGCCCAGATAAGCGGCGGCGATGTCGCAAAGGAAATGCCCGGACAGGATCGTCCCGAAATCGATCAGGATGCCTCCGTTTGCAGAGCAGTTCGCTACCACGGCAGGAAGGTAATGCTTCTGCCGCTTGATCTTTGGGATGAAACCGGGCGTCAAACGGCCTCCCGGTCCGGCGATTTTCACCGTCTTCTGTTTTGTGTCTGTCACCGGATCAGCATCCGTCACGACTTCCCCGATGTACAGATTATTGAACAGATAGTTGCCGGGCTTGCTTTCCCAGCTCGAATCCGAGGCGATCACGATTTTTTCATCTGCAGCAGTCGTGATCGTCAGTTGACTGATCAGGCAAGGCTTGCCGACAGCGAGCTGCTTGCGCACATTGTATTTACCCAAAATGGTGATGGGAGCCGCATTGTACCAACCATTCGCCAGTTCCACCGACAGCTTGTTTCTGCCCTGTTTCAAATATTTTCTGATGTCATAGGAGTCGTAATAGACCGTTTTGTCGTAATTCGTCACATCGTTGTTCAAGTAGGAATCGCCTATACTATGCCCGTTGACGGACAAGGTGTAATATCCCAAGCCGCAGATATCGATTGACGCCTCTTTGATTTCATCTGAGACATCGAATTCCTTCTCCAGGATGATGTTGGGCCGTTCGTTCAAAAATTCTGCTTCCTTTTCAAGCGGATTGTCCAACCGCGTGATCCAGCTGGCCTGACACAGACTGTCACTCAATGGTAGGACCATTCCGTTTATCGCCAATGGATCCGTTGCGGTCATTTAACGGATTCCTTCTGCTTCATGGACAACCGAATCCGAATCCGAACCTGTGCTGTCCATTTCATTTTCCTCTTTGTAATGCTGCTTATCGGCCATCCGGACAAACGGAATCCAAACCAATGTCGTG
>NZ_JBAWAZ010000047.1:0-6483 GCF_049589555.1 Trichococcus sp. | reverse complement strand
CAAGTTGGCAACGGCTACCTTTTGGGCGCTGTCGAGGCGATGGAAGACGAAGATTACGTCAAATGGATTGACTAATACAAAAAGCAAGGAGAGCAGCGGATTGGTTCGCTGCTCTCCTTGCTTTTTTTGCATTTGTGCCTCGACAATTTTAGTGTTGTTTGCTGAGGCAGGTTCCGGAACCATGGATAACTTTCTATTACTCATGGTTTAACTCGTGATTGGGACTGAAAGCATGGATTACTTTTTTATATTCATGGTTTTGACTGATGTTAGGGTCTTTTTGTGTGGGTGCTGCGTTCAAAACATTGTAACTAGCCACCCGATGAAGCCGCCCATGATAATCAGATAGGAGGAGTTCACTTTGAAGCTGATGAGGGCGATGGAACTGACAGCGAAGATGACGACGCTGACCCACGAAACGAAGGTCGCTGTCCCCAATTGCCAGGATACCGATGCCATCAATGCCAGCGAAGCAACCGTAACTCCGTCCAAAATACCGGCGAAGATTTTTGAAGAACGCAGTTTGTTGAATAGCGGATGCAACAAAAGAATCAGCAGGAAGGAAGGCAAAAAGATACCGACCGTCGCCAATAAGGCACCCGGGACTCCTTGGATCAGATAGCCCACGAAAGTCGCCGTCGTGAAGACAGGACCGGGGGTGAACTGGCCGATCGCGACAGCATCCAGCAACTGGGTGCTGGTCAGCGCAGCATAGCGGTCGATAAATTCAGCCTGCAGAAAAGCCAGCAGCACATAACCGCTCCCGTAAAGGACCGAGCCGATCTTCAAAAAGGTCAGGAACAACAGCGTCAGCGACATAGGTTCGACCGCCAGATGCCGCGACCGCCATTTGGATAATTGCTGCGTCAGCAGCATCATCAATCCGGTCAGGATGAGGATCGTGATTTCGCCGACGCCCATCAGCGACAGCAGATAGGCCGCCAAGAACAAAAGCAGCGATTTGGTGTCCTTGATGGTCGTCTGCCCCAGACGGAAAAGGGCCTGGATGATGACTGCAAGGATGACCGGTTTGATGCCGGTGAAAATCGCTTCGATGAGCGGCACCTCACCGTACTCTTTATAGAACATGGCCAGCAGTAACACGATTGACATGGCTGGAAAAATGAAGCAGATGCCCGCCAAGAAAAGCCCAAGCTTTCCACCACGTTTGTAGCCCAAAGCGATAGCCAACTCCGTTGAATTCGGACCGGGAATCAGATTCGTGAATCCGAGTAGATCCATGAAATCCGATTTGGTGAGCCATTTGCGCTTCGTCACCAATTCGTCCTCCATCATGGCGATGTGCGCGGCCGGACCTCCGAAGGCAAACAGACCCAACCGGGCAAAAACAAGGCAGATTTCCTTGTAGGTTTCTTTAGGATAGGTCATGATGTTCCCCCTTGTGTATAGATCTCATCAGTATAGCAGACAGCGATGTATATCCAGCAAAGATTGCGTAAAAAAAATGTAAACGATCGAAGGCAGAATATCAAACATTATCAAAAAATTTGCACCCATGCTTGTGGAATTTTGCTATAATGGTTAGGGTCGTGAAAATAAGTTAAATTTTTTTGGATTGGTGGTTATTAATTTGGCAGCACGATATGTCATGGGAGTGGATGTCGGTACCACAAGCACAAAAGCCGTACTGTACGAAACGGATGGCTCTGCTTACGAATCAGCGTATGCGCATTATCCATTGATTAAAGAGAATCCCGAAATGGCGGAACAAGACTTGGACGAAATCTTTTCTGCCGTATTAAAAACGATAAAAGCAGTCATAGAGAAAGCGGAACTGGGTCCGACGGATATTGCCGGCATAGGCTTTTCGAGCGCGATGCACAGCTTAATCCTCATGGATGCGGAAGGAATTCCTTTGACGAGGAGCATTACCTGGGCCGATAATCGTTCGAAAAAATATGCACGCATGCTGAAACATTCCGAAGTGGGTCAGCGTTTTTATGAAAAAACGGGTACACCTTTGCATCCTATGTCCCCATTGAACAAAATTCTCTGGTTGAGGGCGGAGAATCCTGAGCTTTTCCAAGCAGCGCGCTGGTTCATCGGCATCAAGGAATACATTCTTTGGCGCTTGTTCGGTGAATTCGTTGTGGACTATTCCGTTGCATCAGCTACTGGCATGTTCAACATCAGGGAATTCCGTTGGGATGAGGAAATTCTGGAATTCTGTGGCATCACGAGTCAAATGCTGCCGTTGCCGGTAAGTCCTGGCCATCAACTGAGCGGACTCTCGGAAGAAGTTGCGGAGTTGCTGGGCCTTGCTGCGGACACACCCTTTATTGTTGGTGGGAATGACGGCTGCTTAGCCAACCTCGGTATGGGAGCGATTCGCGCTGGTACGGCGACAATCACAATCGGTACGAGTGGTGCGGTCCGGATGACGAGCGACAAACCTTATCTAAGCCCGGAAGGACGTACGTTCAGTTATATCCTGGATGAAAACCATTATGTGAACGGTGGCGCCGTCAACAATGGCGGTAACATCTTTGATTGGGCCATCAAACAATTTTTGCCGGCGAACATTGCTGATGAAGATCTCTACGATAAAGCGATGGAGATGATCACAAACGTCTCACCGGGAGCTGATGGATTGGTTTTCCATCCCTATCTGAATGGAGAGCGAGCGCCTTTATGGAATGCGGATGCCAGAGGCAATTTCAGCGGTATCAACATGCTGCATACGAAAGAGCACTTTTTGCGTTCCGTATTGGAAGGCATCTGTCTGAATCTGAAGGATGTGCTCGCGGCAGTCATCCCGATGAACGGGGAGCCGACAAAAATCATGGCCAGCGGAGGCTTTTCGCGCTCGCAGGTCTGGCGCCAAATCTTGACCGATATCATCGGCATGCCGATCGAATTTCCGGAAACTTTTGAAAGTTCCTGTACGGGTGCCGCTTTAATCACGCTGAAGAGCTTGGGTTTGGTGGAATCAGTGGATGACGCAGAGGAAATGATGGGTGCCTCGATCGAACATCAACCGGATGAAGACAGCAAATCTGTCTATGCAGCGATGTTCCCGCGTTACCAAGAGATGAGCAAGCTGTTGCAGGAATTTTATACAGAAAAATGAAATTGAACGAATAAAAAAGACATAGCCACTGAATTTTTACTCAGTGGCTATGCCTTTTTGTTTAATCATTCGTAACTGGTTGCTCCAAAGCACTTTCGATCAGTTTCGTCATTTTCTTTGGTGTGGTGATCGGGGCAAAACGTTTGATGATTTCGCCATCGCGGCCGATCAGGAATTTTGTGAAATTCCACTTGATGGCGCCGCCTCCTGTCTGTTCGACCAAATATTTGTAGAGCGGATCCGCATTGTCTCCATTCACTTCAATCTTATCGAAAATCGGGAAAGTGACACCGTAATTGAGTCGGCAGAATTCAGCAGCCTCGGCACCGTTCAATGGTTCTTGGTTATTGAACTGGTTAGACGGAAATCCTAGAACGATGAAATCCTTATCTTTGTATTGTTCGTAAAGTTCCTCCAGTTCATCCAATTGACCTACTAAACCGCACTTTGAAGCTGTATTTACGATGCAGATGACTTTTCCTTTGTACTGTTCCAATGGTACAGATGACTGATCTGTTTTTCTTACATGATACTCATATATGGACATATCGAAGGACTCCTTTGGTTATGCTACTTATAGGTGTTAAAACATAGTATAAACAACAATGTAAAGGATTGCAAAAGAAAAGCCCCCGTAAAAATCGAAGGAGATATGACAGTTTGATGAGAAATGATGAAATTGTAACAGTAATTTCCATAAATGACTGTTTTTTTATTCTCGTTTGCTGTATGATAGTTGAGTATTATAAATCGAATCTGGAGGGATTTTTTTTGGACATGTTTGAAGGCTTAAGCCAAAAAATCGTAGGAAAAAAAATAAAAATCGTTTTCCCGGAAGGCTTAGAACCAAGAATTTTAGGGGCAGTCGTTCGTCTTAAAGCGGAAGATTTAGTTGAACCAATCGTTATCGGAAATGTGGATGCAGTCAAAGAAGCTGCAAAAGGCCGCGGATTTAGACTAAGTGGTATCCAAATCATCGACCCAGCTGATTATGCTGAACTCGATGAAATGGTTGCATCTTTCGTCGATCGCCGTAACGGTAAAGTCACTGAAGAACAAGCTAGAAAATTGTTGTTGGATGAGAATTATTTCGGAACAATGATGGTACACATGGGCTTAGCTGATGGTCTAGTGAGCGGCGCTGTTCACTCTACAGGTGATACTGTCCGTCCGGCGCTTCAAATCATCAAAACAAAACCAGGCGTAAGCCGCACAAGTGGTGCTTTCATCATGCTCCGTGGTACTGAAAGATTCCTGTTCGCTGACTGCGCAATCAACATCAATCCAAATGCACAAGAACTTGCTGAAATCGCAGTGGAAAGTGCTAAAACGGCTGAAATGTTCGAAATCCAACCAAACGTTGCTTTGATGAGCTTCTCAACAAAAGGCTCAGCAGCATCACCGGAAGTCGACAAAGTTGTGGAAGCTACAAGAATCGCTAAAGAATTGGCGCCCCAATACAACATCGACGGCGAATTGCAATTCGATGCTGCTTTTTCTGAAGTGGTCGCTAAACAAAAAGCTCCTGGCTCAACTGTAGCTGGTCAAGCAAAAGTATTCATTTTCCCTGAAATCCAATCAGGAAACATCGGCTACAAGATCGCACAACGTTTCGGCGGGTTCGAAGCAGTAGGCCCAATCTTGCAAGGCTTGAACAAACCGATTTCCGATTTGTCACGCGGATGTAACGAAGAAGATGTCTACAAAACAGCCATCATCACAGCAAACCAAACATTACTTGATTAATGGAATAATGGAAAGCCTGGATCAAATCTGGCTTTCCATTTTTTGTTGTGCTTGAAAATGATGCATCCGCAGAAAAAAGGTGCATTCCGGAGTGAATATTCCTATAATAAGGAATGGAATCAAATAAATCGGTGAAGATGGGAGCAGATTCAGAATGTTCACCTTACTAGCAAAGAATGAAGAAGAAACGATGGAGATAGCCGCGCAATTGGCGCAGCTATTGGAGCCGAAAGATGTCATCCTCCTTGAAGGGAATTTAGGTGCAGGCAAAACCACCTTTACAAAAGGATTGGCAAAGGGTCTGGGCATTGACACGGTTATAAAAAGCCCAACGTATACTTTGATCAGAGAGTACACAAAGGGCAGGTTGCCGCTGTACCATATGGACGTCTATCGTTTGGAGGATGTCGGCGGGGATGAACTGGGCTTCGAAGAATATCTCTACGGAAATGGCGTTTCCGTGATCGAATGGGCAAAGTTCATCGAAGAAGAATTGCCGGATGCATATTTGACAATCCGCTTGGTCCCTACCGGGGAATTTTATGAAAACAGGGAAATCACTTTTCTGCCGACCGGCGAACGTTATGCCACTTTAGTCGAAACACTACAGGGAATACTCATGAAAGAAGGACAATAGCATGCGCAAAAGAGAGAAAGTCGAAATCATGATCCGGGAAGCCATCCCGGCCGATGCGAAGGACATCATTGCTTTCAGCAGAAAAACCGGCGCAGAAACGCCTTATTTGGCATATGGGGCTGAAGGTTTGGAATTATCCGAAGCCTTCGAAGAATTATATCTGGAAGATTTGATGGAGAAAGACAACAATGTGATGCTGATTGCGACGATAAACAACAAACAATTGATAGGGTTGGCGTCCGTCGGGGCAACAGATAAACCGAAGCTTAGGCATGTAGGAGAAGTCGGTATCACCGTCGAGAAGGATTATTGGGGATTCGGAATCGGCTCGGTTCTGATGGAAGAAATCGAAACATGGGCAATCGAGAGCGGCGTGATCCGCCGCTTGGAGTTGACAGTACATGGAGAAAACGAACGGGCCATCCATCTCTATGAGAAAATGGGTTATCAGCAAGAAGCGGTGATGCCGCGTGCCATGCTGATCGATGGGGAATTTATCGATGGCGTATTGATGAGTCTGATGATCGATTAGCGTATAGGGACAGAATGACGTTTTAGGCAAAAAAAGTTGAATTTTTTTGTTGAAATCGGCATTTCCTACTTGACGTGTTAACGCTTACATGTTATTATAACTATACAAAGAGAAACATACTAAGTTAAACAAAGAAACACAAAAGAGTATGCCACTCTTTCAGGGAAATCCTTCAAAAAGATTTTCCGGTTAACAGCTTTTCAGTTAAGCTGTTAATGCAAAGTCTTAGATGGTTCGGAATTTGTGTTCTAGATGCATTTCTAAGACATGAAAACTTGAACCATTCTAAGATTAATAAACAGTAGATTTCATTCAAGCAGCTAGAAGCGAAAGCTTACATGACTTGCCTGAAAGACAAGCATAACTAGTATTGAAAAGTTCGTAGATCATTATGATTGAACAATCAATGAAGCGAGGATGAGACTACTGATTTAGGAGGAAGTGTTCCGATTGTTGGAGCACTTCCTTTTTTGCGTC
>NZ_JBAWAZ010000046.1:0-2375 GCF_049589555.1 Trichococcus sp. | reverse complement strand
GGGGCCAGAATATCCATGCATTATATTTTTTTGGCTTCTTTGATCGGGCGTTCATTTTCTTCAATCGCTCCGTCGCTCAATAATTTTTCAGCGACCAAAAACAGGATCGGCAACAGCACATCATCCGCATAACCGGCCATCGGCACAAAATCCGGGATAATGTCAATCGGACTGATGATGTAAAGAATGATCCCCAACACCAGCCATTTTTTCTTGCCGTCGACTTTGGAATCGAACAGAGAAAGGATAAGTGACTTAACTTTACTAAAAGGTGTCAGACTGATTTTCTTTTTTACTTTCATTTTGCATTTTCCTTTGCTGATTGATTTGGACAACCATTCTATAGACACACATAGCTCTATGTCTCGTCCGGTTATCGTGAACAAAGTATACTGCTTATCTTAAGTAAATGAATCAGTCTCAAGAATGATTTTTTAGGTCTGTAGGCACGCCTCAGCTGTGCCCGACAATCAAATGCGGGACATAGGGTTCTTCCAAGAACGCGACTTCGGCATCGGTCAGCTTGACCGACACAGCTTCCACCGGTTTTTCCAGATGTTCCAGTTTGGTCGCCCCGATGATGGGAGCTACGACCGGTTCCTTCTGCAGAAGCCAGGCCAAGGCGATTTCGACGCGGGAAACGCCTCTGTCGGCGGCTATCTGGGCCAGCCGTTCGACGATGATCCGATCCTTATCGGCAGTGGCATCGTACTTCGAACGCGCCACGTTGTCCGTTTCCATCCGCTTGGACGTCTCCGACCAATCGCGCGTCAATCGGCCTGAAGCCATTGGGCTGTATGGGGTCACGGCGATTTTTTCTTCCCGGCAAAGCGGCAGCATTTCCCGCTCCTCTTCGCGGTAAAGCAGGTTCAGATGGTCCTGCATCGACACGAAGCGCGTCCAACCGTTCTTTTCCGCAACATGCAGCGCTTTTTGGAACTGCCAGGCATACATCGCGGAAGCGCCGATGTATCGGGCTTTGCCTGATTTCACCACATCATGCAGGGCTTCCATCGTTTCCTCGATCGGTGTATTGTAATCCCAACGGTGGATGATGTAGAGGTCCACATAATCCATATCCAGGCGTTTCAGGCTGTTGTCAATTTCGCTCAGGATGGACTTGCGGGACAACCCGGAACCGTTCGGGCCCTCGTGCATCTTGCCGTGGACCTTCGTCGCGATGACCACTTCATCCCGCTTCGCAAAGTCCTTGATGGCACGTCCGAGAATTTCTTCGCTTCTTCCCAGCGAGTATACATTCGCTGTATCAAAGAAATTGATGCCCAATTCCAAGGCTCGTTTGATGATCGGTCTGCTTTCTTCTTCCTTCAGCGCCCATTTGTGCAGCCACGTATCCGGATCCCCGAAGCTCATGCAGCCCAAACAGATCCGGGATACATCCATCCCTGTGTTACCGAATTTCACATACTCCATCTTTTTTCCTCCGTTCCTCTTAAACGTACAGTCTTATTGCGCTATAAAACCGGCCTGACGACTTCCTCCAATTGGAATATATTCTCTTTGTATCCGTAAACGAAGATGCATCCATTCGGGAATCCCTTCGCCAACTCCTCTGCCGGGTCTTGCCAAAGCTTCAAAAAGTTGTAGCAGGCGCCGCTATGGGAGACCGCCAAAACGTTCCGGTGATTTTCCTGCTCCATCACTTCGGTCAGCGTCTTCGCCATCCGTTCCGCCACATCATTCGTATTTTCCCCGCCGAACGGCACAAAGAACGACACGATTTCCTGTGGTTCCTTCGGTTTGAGCATCTCCCGCTCCCCTTCGAAGAAGCCGTAATTGACCTCTTTCAAGCCTTTCAGACGTGCATAGGGCATGCCGGTGATCAGTTCCAGCGTATCGCTCGCCCTTTCCGATGTCGAACAGTAGGCATGACCGAAGCTGATGCCTTCCGATTCGAAATAATCCCGCACGACCTGAGCCTGTTTGATGCCCCGTTGCGTCAAAGGCGAGTCGCTCCATCCCTGTATCTTTCCTTGGACATTGAACAAGGTTTCCCCGTGACGGACCAAATATAATCGTTTCATCCGCAGATCTCCCATCATTTAGGATTTTTTCAGGCTGAATGGCTGCCCCGGTGCATAAGCATGGATTCTTTCCGGATTAACCACCCGGTCGTACAAGGATTGCGGATCGGCATTGAAAACGTTCAGATCAGGCGCATCCACCGTGCCCCAATGGCAAAGGATCAGATGCGCTTCTGGATAAGTGTTCGCCATTTGGATTGCCCCTTCCAATCCGATATGCCACTCGTTGTCGGAAAAGTCAAAGAGGATCGCATCCGGCTGAGGCATCTCCAAGTGCTCCTTCATCAACCGGGAATCGCCCGGTGCCCAAATGATCCCATCCGGCGTCTC
>NZ_JBAWAZ010000045.1:0-1672 GCF_049589555.1 Trichococcus sp. | reverse complement strand
CTGCCCATTTTTCGGACCCGGTGTTGCTCCGATTGACGGGCGTTTCGAAATCATAATTCATAAATTCATCCTCCCAACATTTGACTTACTTTTCATTCTATCACTCGTTCTGACAATTGCCACCCCTAATCAGATTTTAATGCAAAGAAAATGGAGAATCCGTTTGGACTCTCCATTTTCTTTGCTTAATCAGATTCAAGGAAACAGCAGATATATTCCAGCCGCCGTTAGTCCTCCAAGCAGCGGAGCAACGACGGGAATCCATGCGTATCCCCAGTCCGAAGCACCTTTGTTCGGTATCGGCAGGATAGCGTGCGCCACTCTTGGCGCCAAATCGCGGGCAGGATTCAAGGCCGCACCTGTCGTCCCTCCCATGGCCAAGATGATCACAGTGATCAGCATGCCGACTACGATCGGCTGCAGTCCTGCAACAAATTCTATTTTGGAAAAGCTGAGTACTGCGAAAACAAGTACCGCCGTCCCCATCCCCTCGCTGAATATATTCGCAGGCGTATGCCGGATTGCCGGGGCAGTCGAAAAGACGCCCAATATCGTACCGGAATCCTTCGTTTCAGCCCAATGTGGATAATATTTCAACCAAAGGGCAACTGCTCCCAAAAATGCACCCGCAAATTGAGCTGCAATATAGGGGAGCACAGATGACCAGGGCAGATTTCCGGTGACCGCCATCGCCAAAGTTACCGCCGGATTCAGATGCCCGGGTCCCAATGGGCTGGAAACATATACAGAAATCGCTACGGCAAGTCCCCAGCCGATCGCTATCGTCAACCAAGAATTTTGTTCGCTCTTTGTCTTCTTCAAGGATGCCCCTGCGCCGATGCCGCATCCAAGCAATATCAATAAAAAGGTACCGATTAATTCGCCCAACAACTGCGCGCTGATGCCATTTGCCATTCACTCATTCTCCTTATGCCATCCGTTCTGTCAGATGATTCACATTTCAGCTTTTTCTCTTCAGCATTTTGAGGTAACTTTGATAATTTTTATTGCCGCCTGAAAGGTTGTAGACTTCCTGGAAACCTAAATTGATCAAGACGTTCTGACCGGCATTTCCGGTTACTCCCTTGTTGCAGTAGGTCACTGTCGGGATATCTTTGGAAAGCTCGCCGGCGCGTGTCCGCAGTTCCCCTAACGGGATGTGGATCGCATTTTGGACGTGGCCCTTCTCGAAGTCCTTGGCGGAACGTGTATCGACCACCTGGATGGTTTCGCCTTTTTGCTGCGTTTCGACCAACTGGGCCGGCGTCATCAAAGGATTTCCGTGCAAGGCGTTATCCAAGGCCATGCCTGTATACAGGATAGGGTCTTTTGTCGTTGCGAACGGCGGAGCGTAAGCCAAATCCAAGTGGAACAGGTCTTCCGCTTTCGCCTTGAAGGTGATGGCCGTGGCAAGGACATCGATCCGTTTGTCCACACCTTGAGTTCCTACGATTTGAGCACCCAAAACGCGTCCCGAAGCTTTATCGGCCAACGCCTTGATGATCAGTTCCTTGCCGCCAAGGTACTCGGCGTGGTCCGGCTTGATATTGTAAAGGATCTCTACGGAATAGCCCGCTGCTTTCGCTTCTTTTTCGGTCATCCCTGTTTGGCCGACATGCAGATTGAATACGCGGAAAATACCGGTACCCAATACCCCGCGGTGCTCCAGATC
>NZ_JBAWAZ010000044.1:0-17941 GCF_049589555.1 Trichococcus sp. | reverse complement strand
GGGTAAAAGCTCTTCCATGTAGGCACGTGTTGGTGCCGGTCCTCCGGTAAGCGTGATGTTGCGGCCGAAAAGACTTGCAAAGCCGACTGGTGCTTCGACATACTGGGGAACACCGACACGGCTGATGACTCCGCCGGCACGGACAGCACCTAGGCTCATCTCGTAAGCGGGCATCAGGCCGACGCATTCGAGTACGACGTGCGTGCCTTCCCCGTTAGTCAATTCCTTGACCTTCGCGATCCCCTCTTCGCCTCGTTCAGCGATGACATCCGTTGCGCCGAAGTCAATCCCAAGATCGGTACGATCTTTGTGGCGGCCCATTAGAATGATCTTCTTGGCACCGAGTTTCTTCGCCGAAAGGACTGCCAGCAGGCCTACAGCACCGTCTCCGATGACCGTCACCGTCGTATTCTCGTTGACGCCGCCCATGACGGCCGCATGATAACCGGTTCCGTATACATCGGACAAAGTCAACAATGAAGGCAACAGAGGCGAATTTTCGTCAATATCGTCGGGTAATTTAAACATGCTGCCTTGCGCTTGAGGCACCCGAACGTATTCCGCTTGGCAACCGGTCATGAAGCCGCCGTTCACGCAGGAAGTCATCAAGCCTTCTTTACAAAACGGACAAGTGTTGTCGCCGTATGCGAAAGGAACAACGACCAAATCGCCTTTTTTGAATCCAGAAACTTCAGAACCCATTACGTCGATTCTGCCGAGTACTTCATGCCCCATCGCTTCGCCTTCACCGTGCTCATGCGCATGCATTTTGTGGTATGGATGCAAGTCACTGCCGCAGATGCAGGCAGCCACTACTTTCAGGATCACATCCGTTGGTTTCTGTATTTCAGGTACTGGCATTTCTTCCACGCGCACGTCGCCGGCTGAGTACATTATGTTTGCTTTCATTTATTTCTCCACCTTTTCTTGAGAGTCACTTGCGCTTGCATAAACCAAGGGTAACACTTAAAGTCCACATGAAGGCAAGTGTTTTCTGAGAACTTTGTTTATTCAATCAAAATTATCAGCATTAGATTGACTGACCTTTTATAAAGTCGCCATATCGATGACGAACCGGTAACGGACGTCGCTGTTCAAAATGCGCTCATACGCTTCCTCGATTCGGTCTGCGCTGATGATTTCGATTTTGGGCAGAACTTCATTCTCAGCTGCAAAATTGATCATTTCCTGCGTCATTGCAATCCCGCCGACATTCGATGCTGTGATGGTAGCCTGGTTGCCGAACAGACTGCCCACATAGAATTCTTGAGGTTCTGTGGCGAGCCCAACGTAAACCATGACGCCATCAACCTTCAACAGACGGACGTAAGCATTGACATCCAGACTCACGGCCACTGTGTTCAGAATAAAGTCGAACTGTCCTGATAACGCAGTGAACGTTTCAGGATCGGATGTCAGGTAATAAGCATCGGCACCGAATTGTGCGGCTTCCTCTTGCTTGCTTTGCGAGTGCCCTAAGACCGTGACTTCCGCACCCATTTTATGTGCAAATTGGACGGCGATGTGACCTAGACCGCCCATACCGATGATTCCGACTTTTTTCCCGGGGCCGACGTTCCATTTTTTCATCGGGGAATAAGTTGTGATGCCAGCACATAATAACGGGCTCGCCGCTGCCATATCCAAGGCATCGGGAATACCGATGACAAAGTTTTCCTTCACAACGATATTGCTGGCATAGCCGCCATACGTGTTGTTGCCTTCATAGTCGGTTGAATTGAATACAACGACAACGCCTTTTGTACAGAATTGTTCGTCTCCGCGCAGGCAGTATTCGCATTCTCCGCACGAATCGACGAAGCAGCCGATACCGACCTTATCTCCGACTTTGAACTTCGTAACTGCGTTTCCCACTGAAGATACGACTCCGGAAATCTCATGTCCGGGCACCATCGGATAGACGGCATTGCCGAAATCATTATCTACTTGGTGGATATCCGAGTGGCAGATGCCGCAATATTTTATGTCGATCGCAACATCGTTTGCCTGCAATTCCCGTCTTTCAATATAACCGCGTTCAAATGAAGAATAATCCGAATTCAATGCTCTTAAAACCTTTGTTTGACAATTGTTGCACATATTTTTAAAACTCCTTACCCATTCAATTATTTGTTTTTTGTGGATCTTTACCCAGCGATGCACGCATCAACTGTGTTTATTTTTGCCATACTCCGAACTGACCGAGCGTTTTTTCTTCTGAACGCCCTGTTGCCGGTTCCGGGGCAAGGGCAAGCGAACTGATTTCTGCCCGCAAATCGGGCGTCATCTCAAAATCGGCTGCCGCCAGAGAATCCTCCAATTGGGCCAGATTCCGGGCGCCGATGATCGGGGCGGTCACGGCTGGATGGCTTTTTGCCCATGCCACCGCCAACGTTACCGGACTGACACCCAATTTTTTGGCGAAGGCCGCAAAGCGATCCGCAAGTTCCAGGTCATTTTGATAACGCAAACGATTCAGTTCGCTCTCGACGAGACGGCCGGAATCCGGTTGTTTAGCTGATCCGTATTTCCCCGTCAGCAAGCCTGCGCCAAGCGGACTATAGGGAATGACCCCGATGTTCTTGGCTTCAGCCAAAGGCAGCAATTCCACTTCGGATTGTCGTTTCGCCAGATTATACAAAGGCTCCATAATCTCGAAGCGGCTGAGCAACTCCCTTTCCGAAATGCCAAGCGCATCCATGATCTGCCACGCTGCCCAATTGCTGACGCCGGAATAAAGGATCTTCCCCTGTTTTTGCAGGTCATCCAAAGTACGCAAAGTCAATTCGATATCTGTAGTCGGGTCGAAGTAATGCAGGATATAGAAATCTATGTAGTCTGTATCCAAGCGTTTCAGACTGGCATCGATGCTTTTCAGGATATGTTTACGGGAAAGACCGCGATCATTGGCATTCGGTGTTTTTGAAGTCGGGAAGAAGACTTTGCTCGTGATCACTAGCTCCTCCCGCTGACCCTTCATCAATTTTCCGAGAATTTCTTCGGATCGGCCGTACGAATACATATCAGCTGTATCAAAAAAATTGATTCCAGCCTCAAGACAGCGGTTGTACAATGCTTTTGACATTTCCTCATCCGCATCGCCGCCAAAAGACATTGCACCGAAACACAATTCAGAAACTTTGATGCCGGTTCTGCCAACTGATGTATACTTCATTATTTGTCATCCTCTCAATGGTGGCATGATGGATCTAATTGATCATTCCGGACGATTGATGCCGACACTTTCACGGACATAAAGGGTCGAATCGGCAGCAAGACGAACAACAAGATCCGCGATGCTTTTTCTGGATACGTCATGTCCGCCGAATGGCTCGCCCTTGACGGTAATGTCATAATCGGTATCGTTGCTGCTGTCGAACCAGCCCGGACGGATGATCGTATAATCCAGATTGGATGCTTCAATGACGTCCGCCGCTTCACGGTATGTCTGCAAAACCGGATTGGAGCGCAGGTTGCCGGACGAGCCGACTGAAGCCGGGATTTCGTTATAGATACCCATCGAAGTGATAAAAATCAAACGGTTGACCCCTACGCGTTTCATGGATTCGACAATCGCCTTGGCCATTTTCCCTAAGTTTCCTGTCAAAGAAGCAAACACGACATCCTGGCCAGAGATGGCCTTGTCCAGGTCGGATGCGTTCATCACATCGCCCGAAACGGCAACCTCTCTCGTTGAATCAATTGGCTTGAGTCTATCCGGCCGTCGCGAAAAAAGGGTCAGTTCATCATTTGTTTTTTCAAGGAAAAGTTGTCTTGCTACGCGACCGACTGAACCGGTTGCGCCGATAATCACTATTTTTGTCATCATATCCACCTCATATTTCTATTTGATACGATCATGGTAACACTTGGAGTTCACTCCAAGTCAACCATGAACGGTCATCTTTTTTTCTCGGCAATGAATCCAGCCTTTAAATGGTCAATACAGAACCGTAACGGTATAATAAAATCAAACAAAGCAAATGAAGCCCAGTCCAAATTTCATAAACAAAGCGCTTGACTTGGAGTCCACTCCAAGAGCTATAGTCAGAATAGAAATGAAATGGAGGCAAAAATGATGAGCAAAACATGGTTGATTACAGGGGTGAGCAGTGGTTTTGGTTACGAGCTGACCAGGCAGTTGTTGGATAAAGGCGATACGGTGATCGGAACGGTGCGCAATAAAGCTAAAATTTCCGATTTGATTGCGGAGTACCCAACGCTGTTCGATTATCAGATCCTTGATGTGACCGATACCCCAGCGGTCCATCAGGTAGTGAAGGAATCTTTTGAAAAACACGGAGAAATCGATGTCATCATCAATAATGCGGGCTACGGGCTGTTCGGCGCGGCTGAAGAGTTGAGCGATGAGCAAGTGGATCTCATCATCGCAACCAATTTGACCGGATCCATCCAGATGATCCGCTCCGCCCTTCCGTTCTTACGCAAACAAGGTCATGGCCGTATCATCCAAATATCTTCCTATGGCGGACAAGTCGCTTTCCCGGGCAATTCCATGTACCATGCCACGAAATTCGGGATCGAAGGCTTCTGCGAATCCGTCGCACAGGAAATGGCACCCTTCAATATCGGCGTGACCATCGTTGAGCCTGGCGGCGCGCGAACTGAATTCCGCTACGGCAGCGCGCAAGTCGCTGAACTGATGCCTGAGTACGATGGCAACCCGGCGCACAGCTTTCTTGCGATGCTTGATTCAACAAAAGTACTGGCACCCGGAAATCCTGCGGAAATGGCAAAACGAATCATCGAAAGCGTGGATATCACACCCGCCCCGCTTCGCATGGTCCTCGGCTCGCAAGCGCTGGCCAGCACCATTGCTACGCTTGAGAACCGCTTAGCCGATTTCCGGATGCAAACAGAATTGGCCGCCTCAACGGACTATAAGGAATAATCCCTATGGCCTGAACTAAGGCAACACTGATTAGCACACTCATCAGGATACGAAAAAGAAAGCCCGAATGGATCTCCTGGCTGCAGGAATCCTTTCGGGCTTATTTATATTTTCAAACTCGAATCTTTTTAGTTGTGCCCCATTATGTGATGAGGGATGTATGGTTCTTCCAGAGACAGAATGTCCTCCGCAGAAAGCTTGAAGTCGAGAGCCGAAATAGCACTGGTCAGATGGCTTTCCTTGGTGGCTCCGATGATCGGCGCAACGACTTGATCCTTCTGCAGCAGCCAAGACAAAGCAACCTGAACCCTCTCGACGCCATATTTTTCGGCAATCGCTGCAACCCGTTCCACGATGACGCGGTCCTGTGCTTCGGTCGTATCATATTTATGCTTCGCCACCTGATCCATTTCGAAGCGTTTCGTAGTGGCCGACCAATCACGGGTGAGTCTCCCTGAAGCCAGCGGGCTGTATGGCGTTACGGCAATCTTTTGATCCGTGCACAACGGCAGCATTTCCCGCTCTTCCTCCCGGTACAAGAGATTCAGGTGATTCTGCATCGAAACAAACTTTGTCAGGCCGTTTTTTTCGGCAACAGATTGCGCTTTGGCGAATTGCCACGCGAACATGGCTGATGCGCCGATATAGCGGGCTTTGCCGGATTTCACTACATCATGCAACGCTTCCATCGTTTCCTCGATTGGTGTGTTGTAGTCCCAACGGTGGATGATGTAAAGGTCCACATAGTCCATGCCCAACCTTTCCAGACTGTGATCGATTTCAGTCAGGATTGCTTTGCGGGAAAGGCCCCCTCCGTTCGGTGCATGGCGCATCTGCTGATGTACTTTCGTCGCCACCACGATCTCATCCCGGTTGGCGTAATCGTTCAAGGCTTTCCCGAGTATGCTTTCACTGGCTCCGTATGAGTAGATGTTTGCCGTATCAAAGAAATTGATCCCCAAATCCAACGCACTTTTTATGACTTTTCTGCTCTCTTCTTCTTCCAGCACCCAATTATGGAAGCCGCTATTCGGATCGCCGAATCCCATGGCTCCCAAACAAATCCGTGAAACATCCATTCCTGTATTGCCGAATTTCACATAATCCATCAATAATTCCCTCCTTCTTCAATTTGATGTCATAGAAATTTACTATGTTGCTGATAGTATACTCCTTGAAGTGAACTCCAAGTCAAGCATAATCTATGACTCGTATACACTAAAAAGCGACTGGAGGCTAACAAAAAAGCCATCCCCGTTTCAAATAAGAACGGAGTGAGCCTTTATTGAGTTATGAAAATTGCTTTTTTTGGATTCTGGAAGACAGCCAATTCAGACTCATTTTTTCTTTTTGGTGAGCTGATAGAGCGCTTTTTTGGCGAGATTATCGGCTCCTTTGTTTTCCTTTTCCGGAATCCATTCCAAGTAAAAATTGGTGAACACAGCCAACTCCCGCAATGCCTCTTCCAGCAAAAGCTTATGTTCCGCTTTTTTCGTATACTTTTTCCTGATCGACTCGGCAACAAGTTTACTGTCAGTGTAACAAAAAACGAGTTGGTCCTGCTTATTGTGTGCTTTCAGATGACGCAATCCATACAGGAGCGCTTCGAATTCGGCCCGATGATTATCCATTCTGGCCTCTAAAGGCAGACCAATCTGCTCCTGTACGCCGTCCTCAACGATCAGAACACCGATGGCGGCATACCCTTCTTTTCCGGTGGCCGCCCCATCCACAAATAATTTTATCACCTGTTCCACATCCTAAAAAACAAAGGTGAAAGAAAATCCCGAACGGATTCCCTTCACCTTTGCGATCTAATGTACTTTTTTATGATTCTGCCAAGACCATCACATTAGTGGCCTGTGGTCCCCTTACACCTTCAGCAATATCGAACTGAACGCGTTGCCCTTCTTCAAGTCTTTTGAAGCCTTCTCCAGCTATACCGGTAAAATGTACGAAAATGTCGTCATCCTGTTGATCGAGTTCAATAAAACCATACCCTTTATCATTATTGAACCACTTTACTTTGCCAAATTCCATTGTACATCCTCCTTCAACACTCATTTCTTTGGAACTGCTTTCACAAAGAAGGGTTACCCTCATTATAGAGAGGAAACCCAATCGAGTCAATTATTCTGATAGCCTTATTCGAAATAACCAAAAAAATCGGCCAGCTTATTTTCCAATTGTTCGATTTCATCGCGGATGCTCTTTTCGCTTGGCTCGCCCGTCGATCCGGTTCCGTTGTAAATGCGGTAGAGCACCTCCAACCATTCCGTCACGGATAGGATCGTCCTGTCTTCGAACGGATAAAGGAGGGATAATTGCATGAAGAAGGCATTCTCCATGGCATCCGCCATAGTTGGATTTTTATTGGCGATTTCTTCCCGGATATACACCATTCCTTCTTTGTACGTTTTCGATTCGATCAACGGGACCAATCCAGCCAGATTCAATTTTTCTTCGGTCCCGTCCAACCTGACAGTCACCGTCGGATGGAGCCCGCGCGCAAGAAATTGATGGATAATCTCAGTCTTGAGCATTCGGTGGAGATTGTTGTTCATGAGCAGGCGTTGCGCTATCTTGCCGAATTGGTCATCCTCCAATTCCTTCAATTGTTGCGCGTAGACTTGTTGTTTGTGGAACGGTTGCGTATCGATGGTTTTTTCGGCCTGGAGGATTTCCGAACTTTTTTTCAGCTTCTTCTCCAAATTCTTCAGTTCAACTTTTTCGACTTCGGCCTCCAATTGCTCCAAAGCGAATTGGTGCTCCATCGACAGACCGAAAGTATTTTTGCGGGCTTCGATTTGCTCGCGGGCCATGTCGAATGATCCGGAATGCAGCAAGCCTTTCAAGTAAAGGAAATCGATGTCATCCACCGAAATGGCGGAAGCAATATCCGGTCGCATTTCGGTTATCATTTCCAGACTCTTCTCTGCTTGATCGGTCTCCTGCAGCAACATGAGATACAGCGGGAGGATATCGTCCGCCTTCTTGATGGCTACAGCCTTGCCGATCCATTCTTCCGCCAACTGCAGATTTCCCTCTTCAAATGCCAACAGTCCCTTTTTCAAGTACCCTTCGTAATTTAATGGAAAAACAATCTTTTCTCCCATTTCCATCACCCCAATCTCAACTGATTTTCCTGTTAGGCAATTATAACACAAAAGCGAACGCTAAAAAAACCGCCCGCACAACCGAGGCTGTGCGGGCGGTCCATTACTGTTCTTTAATCAATAGTTCCGGAATCGTTTCTGGCGTTGCTCGACCAATTCCGCTGGAGTCAGTTGCTTCAGCTCTTTCAGCTTGGCACTTAACTCCCGCTTCAGTTCAAGCATGACATCATCCGATTTGCGGGCCACTTTCCTGCGGGTTTCCATAACGATTTTGTCGATGACGTCCAATGCAAAAAGATCATCCGGCGTCAACTTCATTACTTTGGCTGCTTCATCGGATCGTGAGGAATCTTTCCATAAAATGGATGCAAAGCCTTCCGGTGACAGAACAGAATACATGGTATTCTCCAACATCCACACCTCGTTGCCCATCGCCAGCGCCAAGGCACCGCCGCTGCCTCCCTCACCGATGAAGATAGCGATGAAAGGAACCGTCAGTTGACTCATCACCAAAAGCGACTCAGCGATTGCTTCACCGATGCCTCGGTCCTCAGAGTCGACGTCGCAAAAAGCACCTGAAGTATTGATGAAAGTAACGATTGGACGATTGAATTTTTCCGCCTGTTTCATCAAACGGATCGCTTTACGATAGCCCTCCGGATGCGGTGATCCGAAATTACGATAGACATTTTCAGTCACATCATGGCCTTTTTGCGTTCCGATGACTGTTACCGGCATGTCATCAAGCAATGCGATCCCGCCAACGATAGCCGGGTCGTCCCCGAACTTTCGATCGCCGTGGAATTCAACAAAACCATCGCAGATGGCATGAATCATTTCTGTCGCCGTCAGACGGGAGATGCTTCTGGCAGCGGTGATAATTTCTTTGACATCCTTCACTGCACTTCACCCGCCTTTTCTGCAGGAGCATGCAATAACAAAAGATGTTGCAATGCTCTCTTTAAATCTTTTCTGGCTACAATCTTGTCGATAAAGCCGTTTTCCAGCACCTTTTCAGCTGTCTGGAATCCTTCAGGCAATTTCGCTTTGATTGTCTGTTCGATGACGCGTTTGCCGGCGAAACCGACAGTTGCGCCAGTTTCCGCAAGGATGATATCCCCTTGCATCGCAAAGCTGGCCGTTACGCCCCCAGTCGTCGGATCGGTCAGGACTGTGATGTACAACAATCCTGCTTTACTGTGATTGGAGACTGCAACGCTGACTTTCGCCATCTGCATCAAGGACATGATGCCCTCTTGCATTCTGGCGCCGCCCGAAGCCGTGAAGACAATGATCGGGAGCTTTTCTGACGTTGCGCGTTCAAACGCGAGCGTCAGCTTTTCGCCGACCACTTTCCCCATGCTTGCCATGATAAAGTTCGAATCCATCACACACAAAGCAACTTTATGCTTATTGATGAATGCCGCGCCGGTTACAACCGCCTCGTCAAGTCCCGTTTTGTCTTTGGCAATCTTCAATTTGTTCTCATACCCCGGAAAAGCCAATGGATTTTCTTCAGGCATAAGTGCGTTCCATTCATCAAAAGAACCTCCATCAACGATATGGGAAATGCGTTCATAGGCCGAAATCCTGAAATTATAGGCACAATGCGGGCATACTTTATCTTTCCCTAAATCCTTGCTGTAGATCGTCTTGTGACAATTCGGGCATTTTTCCCATAAGCCTTCAGGAACGATCGGTTTCTGATCGTCTGCTTTTGAAGCGGGAACTTGAGCTATCGGAATGTAAGGACGCTTACGAAATAATTTCATTTCCTCACCTCTAGTGTGACTTCTTGACTAATTGATTTATACACTTTCCTCTTCTTCAGGTGCCCAAGTTTTCAGGAACACGTTCTGAAGATATTCCGTATCGTAATCTCCGGAAATGAAATTAGGATCCTGCAGAATATCTTCCTGGAAGAATTGGTTCGTGTCGACTCCCTCGATGACCAGTTCCTGCAGCGCACGCCTCATTTTGGCGATTGCTTCACTTCTGTCGTCGCCTTTTGTGATGATTTTGGCGATCATCGAGTCATAGAATGGCGGGATCATATATCCGCCGTACATGGCGCTTTCTACGCGCAGTCCATTCCCGCCGCTGGGCAGGAACAGGTAGTCGATTTTCCCGGATGAAGGGCGGAAGCCCAAAGCCGGATTTTCAGCGTTGATACGGCACTCGATCGTATGACCGGTGATGACAACCTCATCTTGCGTAAAGGACAACGGCTCACCGCTCGCGATGCGCAATTGTTCTTTGACGATATCGATGCCAGTCGCCATTTCAGTTACCGGATGCTCCACTTGGATACGCGTGTTCATTTCCATGAAATAGAAACGTTGTTCCGTATCAACGAGGAACTCGATCGTACCTGCATTCGTGTAGCCGACATGTTTGGCCGCTCGGATGGCGACTTCCCCCATTGCTTTGCGGGTCGCTTCGGTGATGAACGTGGACGGACTCTCTTCCAACACTTTCTGATGATTGCGTTGAAGGGAGCAATCGCGTTCGCCCAGATGGACAACATTCCCGAATGAATCCCCTAAAATCTGCACTTCGATATGACGAGCCGGTGTGATGATCTTTTCAAGATACATGCGGTCATCCCCGAAGGCAGCCTTAGCTTCCGCTTTCGCTTGGCTGAAAGCTGCCTCCAAACCATTTTCTTGGTAGACTTTCCGCATCCCTTTACCGCCGCCGCCAGCGGCAGCTTTCAGGATGACCGGATAACCAATTTTCTCTGCTTGCGCCACTGCCTCTTCGTAAGAAGAGATGTAGCCTTCGCTTCCCGGAGTCACAGGCACGCCTGCTGCGATCATCGTTTTGCGGGCGTTTGCTTTGTTGCCCATCAGGTCGATGATGGTGGAAGAAGGTCCGATGAATCGGATATTCATTTCTTCACACATTGTGGCGAATGCACTGTTTTCCGAGAGGAAACCGAAGCCTGGATGGATGGCTTGGGCTCCCGTGACGACTGCCGCACTCAAAATGCTTGTCATATTCAAATAGGAATCGCTCGCTTTTGCAGGACCGATACAAATAGCCTGTGTAGCCAGTTGTGTATGCAACGCTTCGCGGTCAGCTTCAGAATAGACCGCTACCGTCTGGATTCCCAACTCATGACAAGCACGAATGATCCTGACAGCAATTTCTCCTCTGTTTGCGATCAATACCTTCGTAAACATATTATCTACCAATGATGAATGTCATTTCAACTTCACAAACTTTTTTGTCCCCGACAAAAGCTTGTCCATAACCGATACCTGCAAATTTTTTCAATTTGATGATATCAACTTGAAGGCGAACAACATCGCCAGGAACAACTTTTTGACGGAATTTGACTTTATTCAATCCGCCTAAGTAAGCTGTTTGTCCCTTGAAATCAGGTAATGTCAACAAAGGAATAGAACCAGCTTGCGCCAACGCTTCAACGATCAATACGCCTGGCATTACTGGTTCGCCTGGGAAATGTCCTTGGAAGAAAGGTTCGTTGATTGTTACGTTTTTGTAGCAGACGATGTGTTCGCCTGGTGTCAATTCTTCAACTTTGTCGATGAAGAAAATCGGGTAGCGGTTTGGGATGATATCCATTACTTCTTGTGCACTTAATAAACTCATTTTATTAGTCTCCTTTTATTAGACGATGCGGAACAACGGTTGGTTGTATTCAACGATTTGTTCATTTTCAACCAACACTTCAACGATTTCCCCATCGAATTCGCTTTTGATTTCATTCATAAGTTTCATTGCTTCCACCAAGCAGACAACGTCGCCTTTAGCGATATTCTGGCCTTTAGTGGCATACGGTTTCGCATCCGGAGTCGGTGCTAGGTAAACAACACCGACAATCGGAGAAGTAATGATCTGTCCTTCTTTTTTCGCAGTCGCTTCAGAAACGGCTTCTTTGATGTTTTGGACCGGAGCAGTCACTGTTGGAGTTGGAGCTGCTGCCGGAACGCTGTCGTTTGATTGCTGGTTCGATTGAACCAACTTGTTCTTGGACAACAAAAGTTGAAAATCGCCTGTCTGATAATGCAATTCAGTCAAGGTTGATTCATCGATCAAGGAAATAAGGCTTTTTACATCTTCAATATTCACGTATTAAGCCTCCCATTTTTTGAAACATAGTACGGCATTGTGGCCGCCGAAGCCCAAAGAGTTGCTCAATGTGTAAGTGACTTCTTTTTCACGACCGACATTCGGGATGTAGTCCAAATCGCAACCTTCATCAGCCACTTGGAACCCGATTGTTGGCGGCATGAAGTCATCTTGAATGGCTTTTACGCAGACAACAGCTTCGATACCGCCGGCAGCGCCCAATAGATGGCCGGTCATGCTCTTTGTGCTTGAGATAGCGACGTTGTGCGCCTCTTCGCCGAATGCGTACTTGATCGCAGCAGTTTCGCCGGAGTCGTTTGCTGCTGTGCTTGTTCCGTGAGCGTTGATGTAATCGACTTGCGCCGGAGTGATGCCTGCTTCTTTCATTGCTTGAAGCATCGCTTTGCCAGCTCCGCTTCCATCAGCAGATGGAGCCGTCATATGGTAAGCATCACAAGTGACGCCGTATCCGACAACTTCAGCCAGGATGTTTGCGCCGCGTTCCAATGCGTGATCAAGATTTTCAAGCATCAAGATGCCGGCACCTTCACCCATGACAAAACCATTTCTTTCTTTGTCGAAAGGAATGGAAGCGCGATCCGGATCAGTGCTTGTGGACAAAGCAGTCAATGCCGCAAAACCAGCGATGCCGATTTCGCATACCGTTGCTTCTGCTCCGCCTGCAAGCATCAGGTCTGCGTAACCATGCTTGATGCTGCGGAAAGCTTCTCCGATTGAGTTTGTCGCAGAAGCACAAGCAGTAACGATGTCCATGCTCGGTCCTTTAGCGCCGAATTTGATGGCAGTATTTCCTGCCGCCATGTTTCCGATCGCCATCGGTACGAACATAGGCGGTACGCGTTTCGGTCCTTTTTCATGCATTTTGATGATGCCGGATTCCATAGTGATGAAACCGCCGACACCTGAGCCGATGGTAACGCCAAAGCGATCCGCATCGATTTTTTCCATGTCGATGCCGCTTTGTTCCACGGCTTGAGCAGAGGCTGCTACCGCATATTGCGAGAACAAATCCATACGCTTGTATTCTTTACGGTCCATGTACAAAGTCGCCTCGAAGTCTTTCACTTCGCCTGCGACAGAAACGCCCGTTTCGGATGCGTCAAATTTAGTGATGGCAGTAATACCGTTTTTACCGTTTTTGATGCCGTCCCAATATTCAGTGACTGTATTTCCTAAAGGTGTGATAGCACCCATACCTGTAATAACAACGCGATTCATATTTATCCTCCTGACTTACATGTACATGCCGCCATTGACACTGATGGTCTGGCCGGTGATGTAAGTATTCTCACTTAAGAAGACAGCAGTATTTGCCACTTCTTCGGCTTTTCCAAATCGTTTCAATGGGATTTGCGTCAACATTTGTTCCTGAATCTTTTCTGAAAGAACATCCGTCATTTCCGTTTCGATGAATCCTGGAGCAATGGCATTACATGTAATGCCTCTTGTCGCAGCTTCACGGGCGACAGATTTCGTCAATCCGATGATTCCGGCTTTGCTGGCAGCATAGTTGGCCTGCCCTGTATTTCCGGTTTCACCGACGACGCTTGAGATATTGATGATGCTGCCGGATCTTTGCTTCAGCATAAGCGGCAAAGCGTGGCGGATCATATTGAAAGTACCCTTCAGATTCACTTGATAAGTGGCATCGAAGTCTTCTTCATCCATACGCATGATCAATTTGTCGCGGGTGATCCCTGCATTATTGACCAAAACATCAACGGAGCCGAAAAGTTCTTTGGCTTGGCTGACAATTTCTTTGGCAGTCTCAAAATCGCTGACATCGCCTAAGAGTGTTTTGACAGTGACGCCGTAAGATTCCAGATGCGCAACTTTTTCTTCAGCAATCGGTTTGCGTGCATTCAGAACGATATTGGCTCCACGTTTCGCATACGCTTCAGCGATGGCTTCCCCGATTCCTCTTGAACTACCAGTGACGATGACCGTCTTTCCTTTTAAATCCAAGACTATCCCTCTTTTCTTATCTGATCTTCTTATTTTTGTAATGCTTCAAGGGTCTTGTTGAGGGATTTCAAATCCTCCACATTGTATACAGCGACCTCTTTATCGATTTTTTTGATGAATTTGCTCAAAGTCGTCCCAGGGCCGACTTCCACGAAGGTGTCCACACCCAATTCAACCAGTTTGCGGACGCTGTCTTCCCATAAAACCGGCGATTCGATCTGACGCACCAAAAGGCCCTTGATGGCGTCTTTCGCTACAATCGTCGCTTCGGTATTGCCTACAACCGGTATCTTCGGTTCATCGACAGTCACCTCAGCCAAAGCCACTTCCAACTTTTCCGCTGCAGGGTGCAACAGAGCTGTATGAAAAGGACCGCTGACGTTCAACGGGATGATGCGTTTCACGCCTTTGGACTCAAGGATTTCGATGGCTTTATTGACGCCTTCGATTTCCCCGCCGATGACGATCTGCGTCGGCATATTGTAGTTGGCAGGCGCGACATAAGCTGTCTCGCTTGCTTCCCGGCAAGATTCTTCGATCACAGAGCGTTCCGCATTCATGACGGCGGCCATTTTGCCACGGCCTGCCGGTACTGCTTCACTCATGTATTTGCCGCGTTTCGCTACGAGCGAAATAGCCTCATTAAAAGAAAAAGCATTGGCTTTCACCAGTGCTGTATATTCTCCGAGGCTCAATCCTGCAACAAAATCTGGCTGAATTCCCTTTTCAGCTAGTAATTGATCAAGGGCGTAGCTAACCGTTAAGATTGCTGGTTGTGTATATTCAGTTAAATGAAGCTTATCATTCTCTTGGAAACATAGTTCTGCAACATCGTAACCAAGCGTAGCGGAAGCTTCATCAAAAACAGTGCGCACAATTGCATACTCGTTATAAAGTTCTTGACCCATACCGAAGTATTGCGCACCTTGACCACTATAGACAAAAGCTGTTGCCATAATTTCACCTCTATAAGTTTGTTACTCAGCCCACAATTTTGCTTGGGCTAAGATAACTTCTTTGCATTCCGTCATATACTCTTGTATGATATCGTGACACGTCTGTTCCTTCGAAATCAAACCGGCAATCTGTCCGGCCATCATCGAACCGTAGTCTTTATCACCATCGACAGTCGCTCTTCTCAGAGCGCCTTTGCCCATTTCTTCAAGTTTTGCGAAGTCCGGATTTTCCTTGCTCGTCTCTTCTTTCTCGATTTGCAGATATTCTCTGGTCAATTTATTGCGCAACACACGAACAGGATGTCCGGTAATCTGACCGGTAATGACTGTGTCGATGTCTTTCGCTTTAAGGATGGCATTCTTGAAATTTTGATGGGCATTGGATTCTTTGGCAACTACAAAACGGGTCCCGACTTGAACAGCAGATGCGCCCAACATGAAGGCAGCTGCCATTCCGCGTCCATCACCGATACCGCCGGCAGCGATGACAGGAATGGAAACGGCATCGACAACCTGAGGAACCAGGGCAATTGTCGTTGTTCTTCCGATGTGTCCACCGGATTCCATGCCTTCGACAACGACAGCGTGTGCGCCGTCTTTCTCCATTCTTCTCGCTAAAGCTACGGAAGCCACAACCGGGATGACTGTGATGCCTGCTTCTTTGAATTGATTCATATAGCGGGCTGGACTTCCGGCGCCGGTTGTGACAACCTTAACGCCAGAAGCGATCACTGCTTCAACAATAGCATCGACATGCGGATTCAAAAGCATGATGTTTACGCCAAAAGGCTTATTCGTCAATGCTTTCATTTTCGAAATTTTTTCATTCGCTACATCCACACTATCATGTCCAGTCCCTATAAGACCAAGACCACCAGCATTAGAAACGGCACTTGCCAAATCAGCATCCGCTACCCACGCCATTGCCCCTTGAATGATGGGATATTGAATACCTAATAATTCACATAATTCTGATTTCATACAAGGCCTACTTTCCTTCTACTGCTTATTCTGCTAATTGAGCTTCAACGTATTTAACTAAATCTTCAACAGTGTTGATGCCTTCGTCTGATTCGATTTTGATGTCAAATTCGTCTTCGATGTCATTGATGATTTGGAATAAGTCCAAGCTGTCAGCATCCAGGTCTTCTCTG
This sequence comes from Trichococcus sp., assembly GCF_049589555.1. Classification (GTDB taxonomy): domain Bacteria; phylum Bacillota; class Bacilli; order Lactobacillales; family Aerococcaceae; genus Trichococcus. The sequence goes on along the minus strand of NZ_JBAWAZ010000044.1, from coordinate 1,719 downwards.
AAGTTAGTTGCTAATTGTACTTCTTCTTCTTCTTTGTCCAATTGGTCCACGATGATTGCTTTGATTTTTTCGAATGTCATAATAAATTCCTCCAAATATGTTTTTTTAGTTTAATGATACTACGATGGCTCCCCAAGTGAGGCCGCCACCAAATCCTGTCATCAGCACCTTATCTTTGGTGCCGAGTTGAATTTCCTTGGTTTGAACAAGCTGATCCAACAGTATCGGAATACTTGCTGCTGAGGTGTTGCCCGTTTCCGCAATGTTTGTGGCAAACAATGAAAATGGCATTTTCACTTTTTTGCTGATTGCCTCCAATAAGCGTACATTCGCTTGATGAGCCAAAATCTTCTTCAGATCGCCTTCAGACAGATTTCCTTTCTCCATCACTTCACGTATGATGCTTGGCACACTGCGGATTGCAAAATCGAAGATGGCTCTGCCATCCATCGTAAGGAAAGCTTGATCCTCCTGAGAGGAGTCTCCATACGGGTTTTCTACTTTCATTGTGTTCGCCACTAATGCCATATGGCGTCCACCATCAGAATGGAGTGCTTCTGCAACGAAGCAATCGTCTTCCGTTCGTTCCAACAACACGCCGCCAGCGCCATCCCCAAACAGGACAGCCGTTGAACGGTCTTCCCAGTTGACGACTTTTGACATTGTCTCAGCACCGATGATCATCCCATATTGATATAGACCGCTCTGCATCATATGGAGACCGGTAGACAATGCGTAGACAAAGCCGGTACAAGCTGCATTAATGTCGAAACAGAAAGCATTTACTGCACCTATCTTTTCCTGCACTAAGCAAGCGGTCGATGGGCTAAGAGCATCCGGCGTCATTGTTGCTACAATGATGAAGTCCAGTTGGTCTGCAGTGATGTTGCCGTTTTGCAAAATTCTGAGGGCCGCTTTGCTTGACAGATCGGAAGTATTCTCATCCTTCGAAATGTGTCGGCTGCGGATGCCTGTCCTTTTGCTGATCCACTCATCACTCGTATCCATGATTTTAGACAGATCATCATTCGTGATGATCTGTTCAGGAAGATAGTGACCTGTTGCGCTAATTTTTGAACCCAATTCCATCAACCCTGTTCCTTGATATTTTGAACTAAACCAAATAAGAAACCGTGAAGATTGTTTAGGCCTTTCAGCAAAACTTTCACTTCCTGATCTTCCATATCGCGAATGGTATTCTTTACCATCTCTCTATGGAACTTATCATGAAGACGATACAGTAAGCGTCCTTTTTTGGTTAATCCTAGTTTTACGACTCTGCGGTCTTTCTCCATCCGAATGCGTTCGACATACCCCTTTTTTACCAGAGCGTTTATGGCCACCGTTAAAGTTCCCGCAGTTATGTTCAATTTTTTTGCGACTTCAGAAGTTGTATGAACTTGATACATGCCGATTGCCTCGACTGTATGCATCTCCTTGATGGATAGATCAGAAAATGTACTGACACGCAATGCACGCTCTTCGATATCCAACACTTCATTGAAGACAGCTACGAGATATGAGTTAATTTTATCTATGGAATGATCCAAAGATAGCTCTCCTCCTTTCGATGCCCAATCAAACCACATTTGTTTGAAGGTCAAAATAGTTTGATGTTCAAACCTTTCGACTTTCAAACTATATAAAATTTTATACAACCTGTCAAGCATTTCGATAATAATTTTTCTCTAATATCTTTCGGTGCTGCAAGATTCATTG
>NZ_JBAWAZ010000043.1:0-2794 GCF_049589555.1 Trichococcus sp. | reverse complement strand
GCATGACACTGCGGATGTTTGTGTTCGGGGTGCCGATGTTCAGGCAGGCGTAGCCGATGGACATAAGCGGTTGCTCCCTTCTGGTTTATTGAGTGTAGGTTATCTGTTCACCTATCACAGCCCGATGGCCGCGATGCTGTGTATGGACTATTATACGCAATCATGCGGGAGTACTGCTATCCGGATGCTTCAAATGAAGGTATCGACTGCTTGTGGTACCGTCCTGGGCATTCGCCCGACGACCGCGGAGAACGCGGGTGTCGGCTGTTCGGTGTTCTTCATTCTTCGTTCAGCCGACATACCGCGCAGGCGTCGACTGTTCAGCATTCTCCACTCCTCGTTCAGTCAACACATTGTGCGGGCGTCGGCTGTTAATCATCCCCCGATTTCCGTTAAGTCAACACATCAGACTCTAGTCGGCTCTTCGGTAACATTCGTTCTTCGTTCAGCCGACATTCATGCTTTTCTGGATTATACGGCTGCCTGATCGACACATGCTTTTTATAATGTTCTTTCTCACGCTATCCCATATTTCCGGAACAGATAGCAAGGTGTACAGCTCCATGCGTGGCAGTAGCTGTTAATCATTTCGTCTCCGTACGGAGAGAATGTTACGTCCTCTGGATAGTAGACTTCCCAGAAGGTGTCGGCGCCGTTTTCGACCATGCCGCCCCAATACAGTTTGATGATGCGGACGGCTTCTTCGCGGAAGCCTTCCTGCAACAGAGCCTCCACATAATGGTGGTACATATAAGGCGAGTTGCATCCGACAACCAGTTCATCATCCATAGCCAGCAGATTTTCCAACACATTCCTGCGCAGGTCCCCATCACCAATTTCGGCCAACAGCATCCAAGTCTGCGACGGGATAGCGATCTGTCCGCTATTGGGATCTACGAACAAGCCTTTTTCTGCATTGTAGTAGGTGGTAAACGCATACTGCTCCAAAGCTTGGATTTTGTCGTCCAGCTCCTCGGCCAGCTTGTTGTCTTCCATATAAGCAGCCAATTCTTTCAAACGTTTATAGGAGTAGACGAAGATGCCCTGGATGGAAATTTGTTTTTCCAGCGGTTCGTTCCAATCGATGAAGGCCCACCAGCCTTGCGGCACAGCGACTTCCCCGGTTGGCAAGACATTATCATCCAGCACGCGCAGTTGCGCGACGGCAGTGGCGTACAGATCGGTCAACGTCTCCTTATCGTTCGTCTCTCGATAATAGTCCAATAAAGTATCGATGAAGAACAGGCTGTAGTCCGCCAAGAAGGTGTCATCCGGGATCAATCGCGGTTCGATGAAGACGTTGGCGGAGACTTGCCCTTCGCTGGTCGTTTGGGCCGCAAAGAGATAGAGGCATTTTTTGACCAGATCATTCGCTTCGAAAGTGGCGTAGTTGGCCAAAGCTTGCAGCCTCAAATCGCCTAGCCATAAGCGCCGGTCGCGTTTCGGTCCGTCCTCGAATACTTCCTGCATGCATTGCATCAGCGTCTTTTGTGAAACCATGTCGATCTCCTGCAGCAGTTGATCGTCGGTTTCCAACTGCTGCATTTTCGCCTTGTCTGCAGAACTTTCGGTTGTGCAGCTCAACTTCAGGTTGATCTGGTACTTAGGGGATGTGTCCACCACTTCGATTTTCAGGTAGCGGAAGGCGAATCGGCGTTTGAGCGCCAGCGTTTCCGGAAGCACATCGATCGTCAACAGTTCCTCCTGGAGCCAGGAAGCGCTCAACTCGCCTTTGTAGCTGTCGAACGAACGGATCACTTCGATCGGTGTTTCGCCGAAGGACAGCCGCAATTTTGCGGGTGCGTCCGGCGGGCTGCCCAAGGAAGTGATCGCAAGTGACACTCTTCCGACGCAGTGCTCGCCGAAGTCAACAATCACAGACTCTTTGCGGTCCATCCGGATGCCTTCAGTGTGGTCGTATGCGGCCACTTCGACCAGCTCGTTTGCGGACGCTGGCGCCGCTGCGACGATTCTTTTCGGCAGCACTTGTTCATGGTACATTTCAATTTCGATCTGTTTGATTTTCTCTTCGAATGCATCATTCGTGATGAAACGGATGTCAGGGTTGGTTTGGAACTCCATATTTGGTTATGTCCTTTCTGCTGTTAAGAAATAATTCGTGCAAGCCTATGATTGCTGCCCCGAAAACAAAGATGATCGCCATATAGGACAACGTGAAGGAAACAGAGACACCCATGGCAACAATCAGTAGCACTGCTGCATTTTTCAGGAAATTCGGCAGGTACGTCGCAAAAGCTTGCTTCAACAGGTTCCGTCCTTTGAAAGATATGGCTTCCCTGGCAAGATTGATGCCGAAGCTCATTTCGAAGACGATAATTACGATGTTCATCGCGTACAGGAGATACGTGATTGGGCCGGTCACGGCTGACACATAAAGGGTGGTCAGGCCGAGGTAGAAAGCCAGTGTCAAAAGCGCTGACAGATGCATTTCTTTCCTCAGCGTGAACCGTAGCTCCCTCAGGTAAATCCCGAAGATGCCGGAGCTGTTCTCCCCTTTCAGCTTGTGCGCCGTGCGCAGCAAGGCCAGGATGCTGGGCAGCAGCGTGAGGCTGGTCAACAGATAGATCGGGAAGAACACGACTTTGAAATCAAACAGGAAGAATACTTGGAAAAAGAAGACGTTCGTCACCAGGAACAGGGTGTTCAGGATGATCACGCGATAAAACAGATCGAACAATCCCATCAGTTTTGTCAGTCGGTCATTCTCGATTCATCATCCTTTCACTGCGCCTGCCGAGATGCCGCCTATGAAATACTTCTGCAGTAATGAGAA
>NZ_JBAWAZ010000042.1:0-29821 GCF_049589555.1 Trichococcus sp. | reverse complement strand
CGTGCAAGTAATCAAATGATAGTGGGCCCGAGGAGAAATCCTCGGGTTTTTTGTTTTTTTGGGGGGAGCGCCCGCAAGCTTAGGGGCGAAAGCGAGCAGAAAAGATGAATAACGGAAAGTTATCCATATTTCCAGGCCCGAGCGCAAGCGTCCTGATGTCTGAGAGCGAATCATCGCGCTCATCCTAGACGCGCTCTGGCCTGCAGGGGATTCCGCTTAAGCTGACAAGCGCACATGGCCAAAAAAGGCCACTTTGCGCTTGTCCTCTTAATGCTCATCCCCTGGCGCAGGCCATCGCGCTCTTGTATTTTTTGGTTTATGCTTTATAATGTTACTGGAATGGGGTTATAATATACAATTGGATAGTAGTGAGGCTGGGTCAAAACTTTTTTGCGGGGTACAGGATGTTTTTTTTCGGATTGTGTGCCGTGCAGTTTTTCGGTTTTGGGGCGCGACTTGGGGGAGTTCTCTCGGGTTCTGCTTGAAAAGTGACGTTGTTGCTTTTTCCCGTCCTCTTATTTTTTTGATGAGGAGACATTATGTTAAATAAATTCAAACCGACATGGATGGTGGAGTCCATCTATCACATCACTCCGGAACAACTTGAAAAGAACAACATCAAAGGTGTACTGACCGATCTGGACAATACCTTGATCGCCTGGAATAATCCGGAAGGGACACAGGAATTGAAGGATTGGATCGCTTTGATGAAAGAAAATGCGATACCTGTCGTCATCATTTCCAACAACAGCGATAAGCGCATCAAGATAATCGCGGATAAACTGCAATTGACTTATGTGCCAAGGTCCATGAAGCCTTCCCGCCGTGGGTACATCAAGGCAGCTGAACAGCTGCAGCTTCCGTTGGACCAGTGCCTGATGGTTGGGGACCAATTGCTTACGGATGTTTTTGGTGCAAATCGAGCGGGAGTCAAGAGTGTGTGGGTAATGCCGATCATCAATTCGGACGGATGGAATACGCGCATAAACCGATTCTTTGAAAGAAAACTGCTGAAACGTTTGTTGAAAAATGATCCAGGAATGATATGGAGGAAATCACTTGACTAAAGAAGAATTAACAGAAGATCTCTATTGCATCGGCTGTGGGGCGAAAATCCAGACCGATGATCCGACCGAACGAGGGTATACCCCGGCGGCCGCTCTGCAAAAGGGATTGGATTCCGGGCAATTATACTGCCAACGCTGTTTCAGATTGCGCCACTACAATCAGATGGAAAAAGTGTCCGTCACGGATGATGAGTTTTTGGCTATGCTGAACACCATCTCGATGGAAGATGCCTTGATCGTCAACGTCATCGATCTGTTTGATGTATACGGCAGCATGATCCCCGGCTTGCATCGCTTTGCGGGCAAAAACAAAGTGTTGGTTGTCGGAAATAAAGTGGATGTTTTGCCGAAGTCGGTCAAACTGTCCCGAGTGAAGCAATGGTTGACGGAACAGGTGCAGTCAGTAGGCTTGCGTCCGGTTGATGTCGTGCTGGTAAGCGGCAAGAAAGCGACGTCCATCGATGATCTGTTGGAAACCATCGAAGAACACCGGGATGGCAGAGATGTTTATGTCGTGGGCGTTACGAACGTAGGTAAATCCACTGTCATGAACCAGATCATCCGTGCGGCTACAGGCAACAAGGAAGATGTCATCACGACTTCCCAATTCCCTGGCACAACGTTGGATCAGATCCGTATTCCTTTGGACGATGGACATTTCCTCATCGATACGCCAGGAATCATCCATCATCATCAAATGGCGCATGTGCTGAGCCCGAAAGAATTGAAGCTCGTAGCGCCGCAACACGAAATCAAACCGATCACTTATCAATTGAACCCGGAGCAGACGCTGTTCTTGGGCGGCGCATCGCGCTTTGATTTCATCAGTGGGGAAAAATCATCCTTCACTTGCTATTTCTCGAATGACTTGAAAATCCACCGCACCAAATTGGAAAAAGCGGATGAATTCTATGCAAAACATCTGGGGACCCTTCTTCAGCCGCCGTCTGCGGAAGACGCGGAAAATTTCCCGCCGTTGGTCAGACGTGAATTCAATGTCAAAGTACCGTCCGATATCGTATTTTCCGGATTGGGATGGATTACTGTCCGCAAACCAGGTAAAGTCGCAGCATGGGTCCCGCAAGGCGTGGACGCTGTAATGCGCAAACCGATCATTTAATAATAAAAGACTGAGGTGTCAAATGGAATTAAGAGGCAAACAAAAACAATATTTGAAAAAAGAAGCGCACCATATGAATCCACTCTTCCAAGTGGGTAAAGGTGGATTGAACGAAGAGATGCTTTACCAAATCGGGGAAGCATTGGAGAAAAGGGAATTGCTGAAGATCGCTCTTCTGCAGAACACGGATGAGGAAACGGAAGATGTCGCTGCAGTGATCGAAGAAAAACTGCAAGCGAAAGTCGTCCAACAGATCGGACGCACGCTTGTGTTGTTCAAACCATCAACCAAAGAGAAAAATCGTCGTTATTCGACTGTCGTTGAAAAAATCTAAAGGCAGGCCAATCCATATTTTATTGAGGTGAGAAAAAATTGATCACAACTTTAAATTTGATCGGACAAACGGATTATATGATCATCGAAGAAACCGAGGTCGAGACACAGATCGCTTTTCAGGACCGGAAACGCATCGGCATTATGGGAGGGACCTTCAGTCCGCCCCATTTAGGCCATCTGATCGTCGCGCAGCAGGTTGGGGAACAACTCGGCTTGGATAAGATTTATTTCATGCCCGATGCCGAGCCCCCTCATGTCGACGAAAAAGAATCGATTCCGGCGAAGCATCGCGAGTCGATGGTGCGGTTGTCGATTTCGGGCAATCCGCTGTTCGATATCGAAACGATCGAGTTGGAGCGGGGCGGTAAGAGCTTCACGATCGATACGATGAAATTATTGACTGCCATGCATCCGGACACCGATTATTATTTCATCATCGGTGGGGACATGGTGGAATACTTGCCGAAGTGGGAACGCATCGATGAATTGGTGCAACTTGTGCAGTTCGTCGGCGTCGCCAGGCCAGGATACGGAAGGGAAAGCATCTATCCGATCATCTGGGTCGATGCGCCGTTGATCGACATCAGTTCGACGGAAATCCGCAAGATGGTCAAAACCGGCCGCTCGATCCGTTATTTGGTGAAAGAGGACGTCAAAGATTACATTTTGAAAGAAGGACTCTATCTCGATGACGAAGACTGAGCTTGCATACACAGGGATCTATACGGATTGGACGCGGGAAGCCATTTTGGCGGAAGTGGAAAAACAGATGAAGCCATCGCGCTTTCAGCATGTGCTGCGGGTTGAAGCCTGTTCCATCCAATTGGCGGAAAAATACGGCGCAGCTGTGGAAGCCTGCTCGTTGGCCGCTCTGCTGCACGACTTTGCCAAAGAGCATGACGCGCAAAGCATGAAGGCAATCGTCCTGTCCGAAGGGATGGACAGCGAAATGACCGGTTACGGCAGCGAAATCATGCATGGACCTGTCGGCGCTTATTATGCCGAAACGCTATTCGGAATCACGGACGAGGCTATCCTTGGCGCGATCCGCCAGCATACAATCGGTGGCGAGACGATGACCCTGATCGGGAAAGTCCTTTTCATCGCCGATTACATCGAATCAGGACGCACATTCAAGGGCGTTGATGAAGCCAGAAGACTGGCGGAAATCAGCCTGGATGAGGCAGCTTATTTTAAAATAGAAAAAACAATCATCCACCTGGTGAAGAAAGAATTGCCGATTTATCCCGGCACAATCTATGTCTACAACAGCTGGATCCAAAGAAAAGTGGGGAAATCATAATGAAATTAACAAGTGAAGAATTATTGGAATTAGTGGTTAAAGCAGCAGATGACAAATTGGCTCAGGATATCATGGCATTGGATGTACGCGGTTTGACATCGATCGGTGATTACTTTGTCGTCATGAACGGCCGTAATGAAAAGCAAGTCGCTGCAATCGTGGAAGCGATCGTGGAGAACGTGCACAAAAACAAAGGCGAAGTCAAAAATGTTGAAGGCAAAGATTCAGGCAAATGGACATTGATCGATTTGAACGACGTCATCGTGCATGTATTCAACCATGAGGAACGCGGCTATTACAACATCGAAAAATTATGGAGTGATGCGCCTATGGTCGACATCTCGGGGATGGTCACTGAGCAATGAGTTACGACATCTTTGCCCATTACTATGATGAAATAATGGACCAGTCTGTCTACGACAGCTGGCTTCTTTATGTTGAAAAGTATACAGCCGGGAAATCCGGTCTGGACATCATGGAATTGGCATGCGGGACAGGGAAGATTGCAGTAGAATTGGCGAAAAAAGGCCATCGGGTAACAGGGGTAGATCTCTCCGATGAAATGCTTTCGCTTGCATACAATCGGATGCAAGAAGAAGGCGTTACGCTTTCGTTGGCAGTGGGGGACATGCGTTCCTTGGAGCCAATGGGGGATTTTGACGTCGTGACATGCTTCTCTGATTCGCTTTGCTACATGACTGATGAAGCTGAAGTGGCGGAAGTCTTTCAAAGCGTCATGCGGAATCTCGCTCCTGATGGTGTTTTTTTGTTCGACGTCCACTCGATGCATCAAGTCAATAACGTCTTTCCGGGATATCAATACATCTATCAGGATGAAGCGGGAGCCTTTCTCTGGGAAAGTTTTGCCGGCGATGCTCCGAACAGCGTCGAGCATGATTTGACTTTCTTCGTGGGATCCCAGAGTAATCCGGAATTGTTCGAGCGCCATTCGGAATACCATCGCGAACGCACGTATCCGCTGGAAGTCTATAAACGGATCCTTGAAGAATCCGGCTTCAACGATGTGACAGCTACAGCCGAATTCGGTGAAGCTGACGTGCACGCTGACAGTCCGCGCTGGTTTTTTGCCTGCAAAAAAGCTTAAGCAAACCAAGGCAAAAAACTGGGCAACCATAAATGAAACCAAAGGGGGCGCTTCGATGAAAGCTTGTGGTGTAATCGCAGAATATAATCCTTTCCACAATGGTCACCGCTATCAACTGTCGGAAGCCAGACGGATGACCAAGAGCGATGTCATGGTTGTCGCAATGAGCGGCAATTTTGTCCAAAGGGGCGCGCCAGCTTTGTTGGATAAATGGACGCGTGCGGAAATCGCATTGCGGAACGGCGCGGATATTGTCGTGGAGATGCCCGTATTGGGAAGTGTGCAAGCCGCTGATCTGTTCGCAAAAACAGGCATCCGCTTGTTGCAGGCGATGCAGTGCGATGCCTTTGCATTCGGGGCTGAAGAAGGAACAGCAGAAGATTTCATTTCGCACAGCCGCTTCTTGCGCGAACACGAATCGGAAATCGATCGGATTTTTCAGGCTTACCGAAATGATGGCAGAACCTATGCTGCGCAACTGGAATCGGCCATTGCCGACGTCTTGCGCCCACAAGGTTCTGCTATTTCCTTTTCAACGCCCAATAATCAGCTCGGATTGGCGTATGTCAAAGAAAATGAACAATTCCCCGAACCGATGGAAACGGCCATTGTGCTTAGGCGCGGTGCCGGACACAATGACAGTGATGCTTTCGGACACGAATTTGCAAGTGGGACCGCCATTCGCGAATGGTCACTCCACCACGGAAAAGAAACCGAAAGGAAGGACATGGGCAGGTTTGTGCCGCAAGAGACGTTAGAGGCGCTGGAGAGGCGTCCTCTGCTTGATTGGGCCCCTTACTGGGTGATGCTGCAATATCAGCTCATGCTGCTTTCGCATACGGAACTCCGGAACATCTATCAGGTTGAAGAAGGAATCGAATACAGGCTGAAAAAGGAGGCCGAGGATGCAGCTGATTTTATGGCTTTCATTCGGCGCATGAAGAACAAGCGCTGGACGTGGGCCCGGCTGCAGCGGATCTGTTGCTATATTTTGTTGGGGATCACCAAGGACGAAGCGGATTCTTTCCAGGAAAAAGCGGACACTATCCGGTTGCTCGGATTTACGGAGGCCGGAAGACGCTATCTGAACAGCTTGAAAAAAAACACGGATACTCCGATCGTCACGAAATTGCGTGAGCCACATACAGCAGACTTGCAACTGGAAATCAGGAGCGACCGCATCTATCGTTTGGGGGGCCTTCCGGTTTTGGAGGAGCAGAATTTCACCCGGTCGCCCATTTACATCCGCAACGAGCCGAGGAATCCGGTCTAATTTTTTTAAGAAAATTAATGAAAACTTTAATGAAAAATCGCAAGAAGCGTTTGACTGACTACAACCAAACAAATATAATGGATAGGTTAATAGATGCTAGAACCGTTAATGTTCGGTTTTAGGCACTAAGGAGGACAATCAAATGAGCGAAGAAGCCAACTCCGTCAGTTTCGTTCCCGTAATCGTAGGGGGAAACAGAGGAGCCTATAGTTTGGCGAGAGCTTTCTATGAAGCGTACCAAGTTAAAACGAATCTCATCAGCCCGATGATCATAGGCCCTATCGGCAATTCCCGTATCATCAAGCATTACATCCAACCGGGAATCGATGACCTGGATCATTTTTTTGAGACCATCCAACAAATCGGCCGTGACTATCCGAATATGAAAAAAATCATCTTCGGGGCAGACGATCGCTATGCAGAACTGTTGATCCGAACGAAGGACCGCTTCAGTGATGATTGGATCATTCCGTATGTGGATGAAGATGTATTCCTGCGGGCGACCAATAAGGAAAGTTTTTACGCCATCTGTGAAAAAGCAGGTGTTCCTTATCCGAAGACTGTAGTCATGGATGAACTTTCACTGGACTTGCCGTTTGAATTTCCGATCATCATCAAGCCATCGAACGCCATCCTGTACCAAGGCCTGCATTTTGAAGGCCAGGAAAAAGTCTTCATCGGACGCGATGAAAAAGATCTTGAACGCATCTATCATTTAGTGCGCGAAAACGGCTACACAGACAACCTGATCCTGCAGGAGTACGTGCCCGGCGATGACACCTATCTTGGTGTCGTGACGGTCTACACATCGCCTAGAGACAAGGAAATCAAGCTGATTGCGTTCGGCCATATCCTCTTGGAAGACCATACGCCATCCGCCATCGGAAACCACCTGACGATTTGGGCAAGGGAAGAGCAGAAGATTGTTGCTTCCGTTCAAAAACTGATTGCGGAAACCGAGTTTTATGGTTTCTCCAATTTTGACGTGAAGTACGATGAGCGCAAAGATGACTATGTTTTCTTTGAATTGAACGGGCGTCTGGGCGTCAGCAACTATTATGTCACCGCCAGCGGGAATAATGTTGCGAAATACTATGTTGAAGATTATATTGCCAAGAAAAAAATTGGTATCACGATCAACACGAATGAAGCCTTGTTCACCATGACACCAAAGAACCTTTTGCTGAAGTATGTCAAGTCCGATGTATTGCGGAAAAAAGTAAAAGAGCTGTACAAAGATGGGAAAGTAGTGCACCCTTTGGATGCGCCTTTTGAAGTCAGCCCGAAGAGAAAATTCTATGTGCTGGCTTCCAAATTCAATTATTACAAAAAATTCAGAGAGCATCCGCCAGAGGAATGAGCTGAATCAAGAAACAAACGGGAAACGAGGGATGAGAAAGTATGAAAAAATTTTTTGGTATTCTTGGAGGAATGGGAACGCTGGCGACGACCAACTTTCTCGTTGAAATGAACAAGCGTCATTTCCCCGAAAACGACCAGGATTATTTCAATTACATTCTGATGAATCACGCTGATATTCCCGATCGTACGGAATATATTTTGGATCCGACCAAACCGAATCCAGTGGAAGCAGTGATAGAAGATGTTCATATGTTGAATCTTCTTCAGCCGGAATTCATCATCATGCCCTGCAATACTATCCATTATTTCTTCGATGATATTCAAAAGGAAACGGATATTCCGATTCTGAATATGATCGATCTTACGGTCGACTATATTGCGGAACACTACGAGGGCGCAAAAAAAGTCGGATTATTTGCCACAGAGGGAACGCATCAGAGCCGCATCTATGAAAATCGGCTTATTGAGAAAGGCTACCAAGTGGTATTGCCGGACAGAGAATTACAAGACAAGATCAATAAAATGATTTATTATTACATCAAAGAGAGATCTCATTTATTTTTCCCTTTGTATTACGAAATTTTGGAAGATTTCAAAAATTGCGGTGCGGACATTGTGCTGTTGGGTTGCACGGAAGTTTCCTTGATGAACAGTGAAGATGAAGAACAACGCTATCCGATCGTCGACGCGGAAAAGGTGCTTTTGGACAAAACAATCGCGTTGGCCAAAGAATTAAAAGCGTAAAAAAACGTTTTCCTTTTTTGATGTAAAGGAAAATACATTGACAAAGTTTTTTTTCACTAGTATAATTCAATTTGTTATTTTAGGGGTGATGGAAATGAAGTGGCCATTAAAAGAATTACAAGAACATCGTGGTGAACCGTACTATTTCTCTCGGATGATAGACCGGGAAAGTTCATTGATGCAAAGAAATAATGAAATCAAAGCAGTGTCGCCGATTAAGGCGGAAGGTTTCTTATTATACGAAAATCATTCTGTGCTTGCCAATTTCCGAATCGATTTAACGATTACCCTGCCTTCGTCAAGGTCGTTGGAATTAGTTGAGGTACCCTTGCAATTAGCAATCGAAGAAGTGTACACTGAGAGTGAATCGCTCTACCTCGAGCAGGACAATCCTGCGGAAGTCGTGTTGCCGCTTGAAGGTGATGAAGTGAATCTGGTCTCCGCTATCGAGGACAACATTCTGCTTAATCTGCCTCTACAAGTGTTCACGCCGGAAGAGATGGAGTCCGAGGACATGCCTAGTGGCGCTGAATGGGAAGTTGTTTCCGAAGAATCTTTCGCAAGAAAGAGACAAGAAGAAAAAACCGACCAGATCGATCCGCGATTAGCTGGTCTGAAGGCCCTGTTAGAAGACGAAGAAAAAACAGAGTGAAATTTTTGACGCTGATTTTTAACTAAATACAGCGATTAGTACAGGGAGGTGTAAGGAAATGGCAGTACCTAAAAGAAGAACATCTAAAGCAAGAAAAGCAAAAAGACGTACGCACTTCAAGTTATCAATTCCAGGCTTGAACGCATGCCCTAACTGTGGCGAATTGAAAAAGAGCCACCACGTTTGTGCATCATGCGGTCACTATGACGGAGAAGTAGTTATCGAAAAACAAAGCTAATCCTGAAATGCCATCCGCAATTCCAGTCAGCAGAATGAATTTTCTGCTGGCTTTTTTTTGTTCTCATTTTTCAAGGAGGCATAATTTTCCGGAATGATGTAAAATGTATGTATGCGGGCATATACGCCATATTTTTGTTAAGGAGCGTTGGGATGCAAAACTTCCACTATTTTGAAATTCTGTTGTATGTTTTTCCGATTTTAGAAATCATTCTGATCAATAAATTTTTTAGGCCGTATCTCAGGTATAAACAAATTATCCAATTGACGGTTGCGGACGTCGTGTTGCCGTTTTTGTTCGTAGGCATCCATCTGCTGAGTGTCTACAGTTTGACTTATTCGCTGTTGCCGCACTTTCTGCTGGCGGCTTGCGTCGTCGGTCTGCTGCAGACGTTGTATTTTGACAAACGCAAAAAGATCCATCGGCCGAAGCAGTTCTATCGTTATTTCATAAAAATACTGTTTTTGATGGCACTGCTTTTTTATTATCTGTTGGTGCTGTTGCGCATTTATTTCCTTGTAAGAGGATAGTCCGAAAATTGAAGAATGAGGTGGCACGAAAACATGAAAGTATTATTGTACTCTGAAGGCATGAAATACATCGGGAAATCCGGTTTAGGCAGAGCCATCGAGCACCAGAAAAAAGCTCTCACTCTGGAAGGGATATCTTTTACGACAGATTACAGAGATGATTTTGATCTGATGCACATCAATACCTACTTCGGGCAATCTTATCGTCTGCTGCATAAAGTCAAAAAGCAGGGGAAACCAATCGTTTATCATGCCCACTCCACAAAGGAGGATTTCCAGAATTCTTTTATCTTCTCCAACGCGGCTGCACCGCTTTTCAGCAAGTGGATTCTGCACTGCTACAGCCACGGGGATGTGGTCTTGACGCCGACCCCTTATTCCAAACAATTGCTGCAGCAGGCGGGGCTGCAACAACCGATCATACCGATTTCGAACGGAATCGATTTGTCGTTTTACCAAGCGACTGCGGAAATGGGTGCGTCCTTCCGCCAGAAATATGGATATAAAGCAACAGACAAGGTCGTCATGTCTGTCGGGCTTTACATCAAACGGAAAGGGATCCTTGATTTTGTCGCCTTAGCCAAAGCGATGCCTGCTTACCAGTTCATCTGGTTCGGGTACTTGAACCTCCATCAAGTTCCGCGGGAAATCCGTGAAGCGGTGGAGACAAAATTGCCCAATCTGCAATTTGCCGGTTATGTGGCTCCTGATGAGCTACGGAATGCATACTGCGGTGCTGATTTGTTTTTCTTCCCAACCTACGAAGAAACGGAAGGAATCGTCCTTCTGGAGGCTCTTGCCATGGGACAGGAGATCCTTATCCGGGATATACCGATCTATGAAGATGATCTGGTCGATGGCAAGCACGTCTACAAAGGCAAAACGAATGACGATTTCCGAAGGTTGATCAGCGGCATTCTGGAAGGTGACCTGCCTTCTTTGAAGGCTGCCGGCCAGGATCGCATACGCCAGAAGGACCTCAGCTACATCGGTTCGGAATTGAGGAGTGCTTACGAAACTGCCATCCAGTTGCATAAGTCCGACAAAAGCCAAATCTCGGTCCCGCAAACAAAATGATTTTTTGTGGGAGAAATCCCCACTTTCGAGAAATTTGTCGAAAACGACTGGTCCTAAGCAAGCTTTATCTGCGTGACGCTTGTGATGTCCTATCCTTGCGCCGGGCAAAAAGATAGATGATAACTGAAAACAAATTGATTTCGATTGTTTGTCGAAATCAATTTGTTTTTTTTATGAATTGTTCGGGAAAATGTGGTAGAAAGTGGGGGGATGTGGTAGACTGAAAACATATTTGAAGGTGGGGGCGAGTGTCTTTATGTTGATGGGCGAATTCAAACACAATATAGATGCTAAAGGCAGATTGATCATGCCCGCAAAATTCCGTGAGGAATTAGGCGAAACGTTCATCATCACCCGTGGATTGGACGGCTGTTTGTTCGGCTATCCGTTAAGCCAATGGGAGCTGCTCCAAGAGAAATTGAAACAGCTGCCCCTTGCCAAAAAAGATGCGCGTGCTTTTACCCGTTTCTTCTATTCAGCCGCTATGGAAGCCGAATTGGATAAACAAGGGCGCATCAACATCCCTCAAACATTATTGGATTATGCGAAAATTGAAAAAGAATGTCGTATTGTCGGAGTAGCCGACCGTATTGAAATATGGAGCAACGAGAAGTGGGAAGAATTTGCTGATGAGGCTGCCGAAAACTTCGAAGATATTGCCGAAACGATGATCGACTTTGGATTGTAGGTGTAAAAATGGAAAAATTTGAACATTATAGCGTGTTGTTAAAAGAGTCCATCGATGGTTTGAACATCAAACCAGATGGCATCTATGTCGATTGCACTTTAGGTGGTGCCGGACACAGCAGCGTGATTTTATCAAAATTAAATGAAAATGGGCATCTATATGCCTTTGACCAAGACCGTATCGCTATCGAAAATGCTGAGGCAACGTTGGCGACTTATATCGAAAAAGGCATGGTGACACTCATCAAGGCTAATTTTCGGAATATCAAAGAAGAACTGGAAGACCGTGATGTATTTGGCGTAGACGGCATCCTGTACGATTTGGGAGTGTCTTCCCCACAATTGGACCAAGCAGAACGAGGGTTCAGTTACCGCTATGATGCACCACTCGACATGCGCATGGACCAAGAACAGGAATTGACGGCCCGCGTTATTGTGAATGAGTGGCCTTTTGGTGAATTAGTGAAGATTTTTTATCGTTATGGCGAGGAAAAATTCTCAAAACAGATTGCCCGCAAAATCGAAAAAATCAGGGAAACCCAACCGATCGAGACGACCGGCGAACTGGTCGAAATCATCAAGGACTGCATCCCTGCACCTGCCAGAAGAAAAGGCGGACACCCGGCTAAGCGCATTTTCCAAGCTTTGCGTATCGCCGTCAACGATGAATTATCCGCTATTGAAGATTCGATAGAAGATGGCTTGAAGATGCTGAACGTAGGAGGGCGGATGAGCGTCATTTCCTTCCAATCCTTGGAGGATCGGATCGTTAAAGTTCTTTTCAAAGAAGCCAGTTCGAAAGAGGACACCTTGCCGCTGTTGCCTATTCTTCCCGAGGAATATGAGGCGGACTACAAGTTGATCAGCCGAAAGCCAATCATGCCCAACGAGGCGGAATTAAGTGAAAATTCGCGTTCTCAAAGTGCAAAATTGCGTGTCATCGAAAGAGTCAAGATATAACAGGAGCACAACAGCTCTGTAACTAAAGATCATCAGCCGGAAACGATAAATTGTGCCTGAGTTGCACAATTTATTGCGGGGGAGGAGAGGATTAAGTGGCATTACCTGAATACAGGGCGGCGATAGCAGAACCGACGCTGCCGAAAAAACTGGCAGAACCTAAAAAAGGCCAGCCTGAACCGAAAGGCTACAAGGTCGTTAGAGATAAATATGTAAAACTTGAAAAATTTGCCATCACCATCACGCTGTTCAGTGCATTGGTCGTATTGCTGTTATCACTGGCTACACAAGTGACCCTCTCCAATCAAAACAGAGCGTTACAGGACTTACAAAATGATAGCGTTGCGATCGGTTTAGAAAATCAAAACTTGGAGCAGGAAGTCCAAGAACTTTCAAGATACGACCGCATCATCGAGATAGCAAAAGAACTTGGTCTGGAAATGAATGAAGCAAACGTTAGGAATGTTACGCGATGAAAAAAACAGCTAATCCTCAAAAAAATCGAAAAAAAATGACTCGTATCATGGTTGGTTTGACAGGTTTACTATTTCTTGTATTTATTTTTCGTTTTTCTATGATCATGATCACCAAGAAGGTAAATGGCGAGAATCTAAGCGAGCATGTTAATAACTTATATACCAGAAGTAGTATCCTTGCCGCAAAAAGAGGTACCATCTATGACATAGGTGGTAGTCCCATTGCCTTGGATGCTACTTCTTATTCGTTGGTGGCCGTTTTGACCGATGAATGGAGTGAAGATACAGAAAATCCGAATCACATCGTCGACAAGGAAAAAACAGCTGAAGCTTTGGCACAATACATCAGCATGAGCAAAGAAGAGATTCTGACCATCCTGAATCAAGAGGACTTGAAGCAGGTCGAGTTCGGAAGCGCAGGAACAAACCTGAATTATGCGACCAAATCCAGCATTGAAGCGGAAGAACTTCCGGGGATCACGTTTGAGGAAACACCTTCCAGACTTTATCCGAACGGGATTTTTGCTTCCCATCTTGTCGGCTTTGCGCAAAGTGCAGCCAGCGAAGAGGAAGCAGACACAAACGAAGAAAAGAAACTGGTCGGTATGATGGGGATAGAATCCCTGTACGATGATGAACTGGACGGCAGTGATGGTGAGGTCACCTATCAGGAGGATTCCAACGGTTACCTGATTCCGGGAACGCAGATTCAGGAAGAGGAGCCGGTCGAAGGGGACAATCTTTATCTGACGCTCGACAGTCGCCTTCAGATTTATCTGGAAAGTCTGATGTCGCAAGTGTATGCAGAGGCCGAACCGGAATCGATGACAGCTATGTTGGTCGATCCGGAAACCGGCGCGATCCTTGCTGCTTCCCAGCGGCCCACCTTCAACGCCACGACCAAAGATGGCATTGATGCGCAATGGCAGAATCTGTTGGTGGAGGATACTTATGAACCGGGTTCCACTTTCAAAATTTTGACTTTGGCGGCAGCCGTGAACGAGGGAGTATTCAGCCCGTTTGCGACATACACTTCCGGCAGTGTGGAAGTGGAAGGGGGAACCATCCGTGACTACAACAAGGATGGTTGGGGCAATATAACCTATCTTGAGGGATTGGCCCGCTCAAGTAACGTGGCTTTCGTGAAACTGGTGCAAACGATGGGTTACGACGTTTGGGAGTCCTACATGAAAGCTTTCGGCATCGGCCAATCAACCGATTCGGGACTGGAAAATGAAGCAACTGGGAATTACAGCTATACGTATCCGCTGGAAAAGGCGAACACGGCATTCGGACAAGGGGTAACCGTTACGCCTTTCCAATTGATGCAAGCTTTTACGGCAATCGCAAATGAAGGCACCATGATGAAACTGAACTATCTGGATCGCACAGAAGATCCGAATACGGGCGAAATCACCGTTATCGAGCCGAAAGAAGCAGGATCACCGATCACGGCGGAAACCGCCCAGACGGTCCTGACCTACCTGAAAGAAGTCGTCTACAATGAGAATGGATCCGGTCAGGCGTACCAGATCGAAGGGACAGAGATCGCTGCAAAAACGGGTACGGCGGAAGTGGTCAATTCCACAACAGGCGGATATTACACTGGCTATTCCAATTATCTTTACTCGGTAGTCGGATTCGCGCCGGCGGATGATCCCAGCTACATACTGTATTTGACAATGAAACGGCCCGCAAACCTGGACAGTCTGAATGGCTCCAAGTATCTGTCGGAAATATTCAATCCATTCATGACAAGGGCAATCGAGTATGACAATCTGAACACGGAAGTGACCGGGGACGTCAACCAGGCCTCGATGCCTGAAGTGACAACTTTATCCAAGGATGAGGCTTTGGCGGCGCTGACTGCTCTCGGCTATAATGATACAGCAATCATCGGCAGCGGCAGCCGAATCGTCCAACAATACCCATATGCGGGAACACAGACGATCACGAACCAGAAGGCGATCCTCATGACAGAAGGTGCGATGACGATGCCTGATGTTTACGGCTGGTCAAAAGACGATGTCCTGAAAGTATCAGAAATTGCAGGGATAAACTTCACTTTTGAAGGGGAAGGCTATGTGGTTTTCCAGAGTCTGGAGACAGGATCCATCCTGAACGCTGCCACGGAAGTCAAGATCATTCTGGAGTAAGCATCCAGAAGCAACACTCATAAAATCTATTAATAAAAAAATGTAAAACACCTATTAGGAGGAAATCATATGCATTGGACAGAAATGCTGTTGCCTTTATCGATCAGCTTTGCCATTACAATCAGCATGATGCCAATTTTCATCGGCTATTTTAAAGTGAAACAATTCGGACAGATCACTAGGGAAGAAGGCCCGAAATGGCATCAAGTGAAAAGCGGCACACCGACGATGGGCGGAGTCGTCTTCATCATCGCTGCGATCCTTACCGTTATCGGGACAGCAATCTGGAAGGATGTCCTCACCGTAAAACTGGCTATGTTGCTGTTCGTGCTATTGTTTTTTGCAGCTATCGGATTTTTGGATGATTTCCTGAAAATATTCAAAAAACAAAATGAAGGGCTGACTTCCAAGCAAAAGTTCATTTCGCAATTGGTCGGGTCTTTCGTATTTGTCGCATTGTTCTTCTTGTCGGGTTCGGATCCTTTGATCACGATCCCCTTCTTTGGACAGGTTCACAACTGGTTGGTGTTCGCAGTATTTACGATCATCTGGATCACAGGTTTTTCGAATGCTGTGAATCTGACCGATGGCTTGGACGGATTGGTTGCCGGCACGGCAGGCATCGCCTATACTGCTTACGGCATATTGGCGTACCGTCAAGGTCGTTTGGAAGTATTGCTGTTCTGTATCGCAATCGTCGGAGGCCTGATCGGTTTTTTCTTTTTCAATAAAAAGCCGGCTAAGATCTTTATGGGCGACGTCGGCTCGTTGGCATTGGGTGCAGGACTCGCCGTTGTTTCGTTGGCATTGCATCTGGAATGGTCCTTGCTGCTGATCGGCCTTGTTTTCGTCATCGAAACGGCCAGCGTCATGCTGCAGGTAGGGTCCTTCAAATTGCGCGGCAAACGCATCTTCAAGATGTCTCCGATCCATCATCATTTTGAAATGAGTGGGTGGAGCGAATGGCGCGTCGTCCTGACTTTCTGGGCTGTCGGTCTGGTTTCTGCAATCTTAGCCTTGTGGCTGCTTGTCTAAGCGAAAGGAGAAAAAGACATGAAAACAAATAATCGATTCGAAAATAAAAAAGTATTGGTGCTGGGCTTGGCGCTCAGCGGTATGAATGCGGCCAAACTACTCCTGGAACTCGGCGCAATGGTCACAGTCAATGATGCAAAGGAATTGAACGACAATCCGGATGCGAAGGAGTTGATTTCATCCGGCATCAAAGTGATCGCTGGATCCCATCCGATCGAGCTGCTGGATGAATCTTTCTCGTTCATGGTGAAGAATCCGGGTATCCCTTACAACAATCCGATGGTCAAACGTGCCCTTGAATTGGGAATCCCAGTATTGACAGAGGTAGAGTTGGCGGCAGAGATTCTTGAAGGTCGCCTGATCGGTGTGACAGGTACGAACGGAAAGACCACGACCACGACGATGATCACTGACCTGTTGAATGCGGGCAGAAAAATAGGGAAAGCCTATAAAGCCGGCAACATCGGTGTGCCTGCATCGGCAGTGGCGCGTGTGGCGACCGCTGACGATGATGTCGTAATGGAGTTGTCCAGCTTTCAATTGATGGGTATCGAAGCGATGCGGCCTGCCATCGCTGTCATCACGAACATCACGGAAGCCCATCTGGATTATCATGGAGACCGCAAAGAATATGTCAAAGCGAAATGGCGCATAACCGAGAATCAAACCGCGGATGATTATCTTGTTTTAAATTGGGATCAAGCCGAATTGCGTGAAATGTCGCAGCTCTCAAAGGCACAAATCATTCCTTTTTCACGCACACAGGTTCTGGAAGATGGCGCCTATGCATCAGAAGGTTCGCTGTATTTCAAGGGCGAAAAAGTGATGGCTATTTCCGATTTGAGGGTTCCTGGCGAACACAACATCGAAAATGCACTGGCTGCGATCGCTGTAGCGAAACTGTCCGGTGTAGCCAATGAGGCTATCGTATCAGCTTTCCATCTCTTTTATGGCGTCGAGCACCGGATCCAATTCGTAGCCGAACTCAACGGAAGAAAATTCTACAATGACTCGAAAGCAACGAATATTCTCGCAACAAAAACAGCCCTTAGCAGCTTCCGGACGCCGATCATCCTGTTGGCGGGAGGATTGGACCGTGGGAATACCTTCGAAGAGCTCGTTCCCTTTCTTGGAAATGTGAAGACGTTGATCGTCTTCGGGGAAACTGCCGAGAAATTGAAGGATGCAGGCGAGCAAGCCGGCATCAAAGAAATCGTCGTGACGGATCATGTCGCCAGTGCGGTTCCAATCGGTTACCAGTACAGCGAAGAAGGCGACACGATCCTGTTGTCTCCGGCCTGCGCGAGCTGGGATCAGTACAAAAATTTTGAAGTGCGCGGCAAAACATTCACGGATGCTGTCCAGTCCTTGGTCAAAGCCACGAGTGAGGAGGATGGTTCTTACTAGAGAACCTATGTGCTTATGAAAATAGTATTATCCGGTGGGGGAACAGGCGGGCACATCTACCCGGCGTTAGCCCTGATGAACCGAATCAAAGAAAAATATCCGGACAGCGAATTCCTTTACGTGGGAACGGACCGTGGTTTGGAAAGCACAATCGTACCGAAGGCTGGTGTGGCCTTCAAATCCGTCAAGATCCAAGGGCTGCGCCGGAGTTTATCGCTTCAGAACCTGAAGACGGTCTACCTGATGATCAAGAGCATTTCGGACTCGAAGAAAATCATCAAGGCGTTCCAGCCGGATGTCGTCATCGGGACGGGTGGCTATGTTTGCGCCCCCGTCC
The DNA here is from genome assembly GCF_049589555.1 of Trichococcus sp. Classification (GTDB taxonomy): domain Bacteria; phylum Bacillota; class Bacilli; order Lactobacillales; family Aerococcaceae; genus Trichococcus. The sequence continues at coordinate 11,956 of NZ_JBAWAZ010000042.1, read as the reverse complement.
TGTATGCCGCATCCAAATTGGGCGTGCCGACCATCATCCATGAGCAAAATTCAGTCGCAGGCGTCACCAATAAATTTTTGAGCAGAGTTGTGGACCGCATCTGCATTTGTTTTGAGGATGCCCGCGATGATTTCTCCACCTATCCAGAGAAGATTGTTTTCACCGGGAATCCCCGGGCGCAGGAAGTAGCTTCCTTGAAGGAAAGTGCCGACCTGAAGGAATACGGGTTGAAGGAAGAAGTGCCGACCGTTTTGATTTTTGGAGGCAGCCGGGGAGCCAGAAAACTGAATGACTCTTTCGTAGCCGCCTACCCGCTCTTCAAAGACAAGCCGTATCAAGTACTGTTGGCTACCGGAGACGTCCACTTCGATGCAGTAGAGCAAGAAATCAATGCGCTGACGGACCATTTGGGCAACGTCCGTGTTGTGCCCTACATCCACGACATGCCGAAATTGTTCAAGCGTACCGACTTGATTGTATCGCGCAGCGGTGCGACGACATTGACGGAAGTGATGGCTTTGGGCTTGCCGAGTATCCTGATCCCGAGTCCATATGTCACAAACAACCATCAGCAAAAAAATGCGGAAAGCCTGGTGAAAAATGGGGCAGCCGAAATGATCCTCGAGAAGGATCTGCAGGCACAATCCTTGTTTGACGCCATCGACAAGCTGATGACCGATGAAACGGGACGCAAAGAAATGGCTTTCCAGGCCAAACAGATGGGCATAACGGATGCATCAGACCGGATCATCGATGTCATCCTGGCTTTGAAAAAGTGAGAAAGGGAGGGAGGCCAGATGGTTTTCGGAAAAATCCGGCAGAAGCTGAAAAGTAAGAGTTCGTCGGAAGGGACTCCCTGGCAGCGCGCGACTGCTGAATCGGAAAGGCAAAAAAAGGCGCAGACAAAGCAACAGACCACAAAAAAATCCCGCTTACAGCATTTGCTGGGAGAGAAAAAAGCGAAGTTGAAACCAAGAAAACACCTTTCTGAAACCGTGAAATCCGGCAAACGACAAGGGTACCTTGGCTGGTACAGCATTTTCTTGGTTGGGACAATCGGCAGCAGTTTTCTGATATCCCCCTACGGAAAAGTCAAGGACATCTATGTGGAAGGGGCCGAAGACGTTCCGGAACAAAGCATCATCGATGCCAGCCACATCACCGGGAAACTGACCGCTTTGGGCGCCGTCTGGAATGACGAAAAAATCGATGCTTACATCACTACTACTTTGCCCCAAGTCAAAACAGCGGAAGTGACGCTGCGCGGCATGAACGATGTCACGATTCATGTAACGGAACACGAAACCATTGCCTATGTTTATTCGGGAGGCAGCTATTATAATGTTCTGGAAAACGGAACTGTGGCAGACACGGAATTGAAGGTTCCGATCGGGAATAACCCGATCATCACAAGCTTTGAAATGAACCAGAATTTGGAGGACCTGCTCGAACAATACATGCAATTGACGGACAGTGTCCAGAACAGCATCTCTGAAATCAAGTATACCGGAACTGAAGAAAATCCATATGCAATCACGGTATACATGAATGATGGGAATGAAGTGAAGGCGATTTTACCGTCATTAGCCGAGAAGATCTTATACTACCCTGACATCGTGAGCCAATTGGGCGAGACGAAAGGGACCATCGATCTTGAAGTGGGTGTCTACTTTACGCCCTTTGCGCAAACAACGGAAGAGGCAGCGCCCGCTTCGGCAGATTCCGCCACTCCAGCCGAATGAACTGAAATAGATTAGGATTGACTTGCAGTCAATCCTTGAACAATGATTCCGATCATTGTTGAGGGATTGAAGAACTTTTGTCAGACTTCCTTCTGATAGAATTATTTGTAAAAATCTTCGTAAATGAAGAATTATTATGATAAAATGATAAGGTATAGCTTTCTGGCATCACGTATCAGTAACCGACAATTTTTTTCGGAACAATACGGATGTTTACACAAGCCATTATGTCAAACGGAGGTTTCAATAAAACCATGAAGAATTCAGGAATATACGTCAGTCTAGATATTGGAACCACTTCAATAAAAGTTGTAGTCGCAGAATATGTGAAAGATCAAATGAACATTATTGGAGTCGGTAATGAAATTTCCAAAGGTCTTAGCCGTGGCGTCATCGTTGATATCGATGAAACGGTCGAATCAATTCGCAGTGCAGTCAGTCAAGCTGAAAGAAAAGCGAATATTCAGATATCAAACGTCATCGTAGGCATACCAAGCAATCAAATCAGTATCGAACCTTGCCACGGGATGTATGCAGTCGCAAGCGAAAACAAAGAAATCACAGACAAGGATGTCCAGAACGTCTTTGCTGCCGCAAAAGTCCGTTCCGTTCCACCAGAAAGAGAAATCATTTCCGTCATCCCTGAAGAGTTCATCGTAGATGGGTTCGACGGCATCAGGGACCCGAGAGGCATGATCGGCGTACGTCTTGAATTGTACGCAAGCATGATCACTGGTCCGAAAACAATCATCCATAACATCAAACGTTGTGTAGAAAAAGCAGGTCTTCAAATCGAAGATATGGTTGTACAGCCATTGGCCATTTCAAGCGTAGCCATGAATAAGGGCGAGCGGGATTTCGGGACCATCCTTATCGACATGGGTGGCGGCCAAACAAGCGCCTCTGTCATGCACGACGATCAACTGAAATTTTCCTTTGTTGATCCCGAGGGCGGAGACCTTGTGACCAAGGACATTTCCATCATTTTGAATACGACGTTGGAAAATGCAGAGCGCGTAAAACGCGAATATGGTTATGCCATTTCCGAAGATACGTCCGATGAAGAATTTTTCCCTGTCGAAACGATCGGGAAAGAAGAACCAGTGAAAGTGGATGAGAAATATCTGGCCGAAATCATCGAAGCGCGCTTTGTGCAGATCTTCGAAAACATCAAACGTGCCTTGGATAAAGTGGAAGCCCGCGACCTACCCGGTGGTATCGTTCTGACCGGAGGCGCAGCGGCATTGCCGGGCGTCGTCGATTTGGCAAAAGAAATCTTCGAAATCAACGTTAAGCTGTATATTCCGGAGCAGATGGGGATGCGCAATCCAATCTATGCAACGAGCATCGGCCTGATCAAGTATGTGGCGGGTCTGGATGACATTTACCGTGTTGCCAAAGGAAAAGTACCGGCGACAGGCAAAGTGATTCCTTTGCAATCGAAAGTTGCGAAACAACCTGCGATCATCGAAGAACCTGTCTATGAAAATGAGACTTATGCCGATGAGGATCATTACGAAGAAAGCTTAGTCGGGAAATTAAAACGTTGGTTCAATAATCTGTTTGAATAATCACGCTGAACATAAAAAGAATGGTATGAAATAGGAGGAAATGAAATGGAATTGGAATTCGATTCAAGCATGAGTGATGGAGCAAAAATTAAAGTTATAGGTGTCGGTGGGGCAGGAAGCAATGCCGTTAACCGTATGATCGAAGAAGGTGTTAAAGGTGTTGAATTCATCGTGGCCAATACGGACACACAAGCCTTGAATGCATCAAGTGCGGAAACAAGAATCCAACTCGGGCCTAAATTGACGAAAGGATTGGGCGCAGGCTCAGTTCCTGAAGTTGGCCGCAAAGCTGCAGAAGAGAGCGAACAACAAATCTCTGAAGCCTTGGCTGGTGCAGACATGATCTTTGTCACATGCGGAATGGGTGGCGGCACAGGTACTGGTGCAGCTCCTATCGTAGCCAGAATCGCTAAAGATCTTGGCGCGTTGACTGTCGGAGTTGTGACGCGTCCGTTCACTTTTGAAGGGCCTAAAAGAGGCCGTTATGCTGCAGAAGGCATCGCTGATTTAAAAGCAAACGTCGATACATTGGTCATCATCTCAAATAACCGTCTGTTGGAAATCGTCGACAAAAAGACACCTATGCTGGAAGCCTTCCGTGAAGCCGATAATGTATTGCGTCAAGGCGTTCAAGGGATCTCAGACTTGATCACTGCTCCAGGATATGTCAACTTGGACTTTGCTGATGTGAAGACTGTCATGAAAGATCAAGGTTCTGCTTTGATGGGTATCGGTATCGCTTCAGGTGAAAACCGTACAGCAGAAGCAACCAAAAAAGCTATTTCTTCCCCATTGTTGGAAGTTTCCATCGATGGCGCTGAGCAGATTTTGTTGAACATCACGGGTGGTTCAGATTTGACGTTGTTCGAAGCGCAAGATGCAAGTGATATCGTAGCACAAGCTTCATCATCCGAAGTGAACATCATCTTCGGTACTTCAATCAATGAAAACTTGGGCGACGAAGTTATCGTTACAGTAATCGCTACAGGGATCGACGACAAAAAAAAAGATGAAAAAAAAACCGCTAATCGCGGAGGCAGTGCTTTTAAGGGGCGTAAAGAAGTAGGGAACGCACCTGTTTCGTACCCGGAGAAACAACTTCCGACTGAAAGAGCAGAAGAAAAACCAGCCAAAGACCTGTTCGGCGACTGGGATATCCGCAGAGACACAAACGTAAGAGAACAGGCGCCCCTTCCAGTTCAACCTGAGCCAGAAGAGTACCCTGTCAAACAGACAGAAGATAATTATCCACGTTATCACGAAAATAAAGAAGATAGAAACGGTGGAGAGGATTCATTGGATACACCACCTTTCTTCCGCAAGAGACGCAGATAAGAATGAATATTGAGCAAAATTGCCGGAAAGTGGAGTCAACTGTGGAAGCAGCCTGCTTGACAGCCGGACGCAAACGGGAAGATGTGACGGTCATCGCCGTCACGAAGACGAAACCTGCAGAGCAAGTGGAGGAATTGTACCGCTTGGGCTACCGCCACTTTGCAGAAAATCGCCTCGAAGGTCTGCTCGAAAAGCAGGAAGCTCTTCCGCAAGAAGATATCAGCTGGCATTACATCGGTACCTTACAGACAAGGAAAGTGAAGCAGGTGATCAATCGCATCGCCTATTTCCACGCATTGGATCGTCCATCATTGGCAAAGGAAATCAACGAGCGGGCGGAAAAGCCTGTTTCTTGCTTCGTGCAGGTAAATGTGACAGGGGAAAGCTCAAAGCATGGGCTTTCCGCATCCGAGGCAGTGCCTTTCATCAAGAGTCTGGAAAGTTTTCCGAACATCATCGTTGTCGGTTTGATGACGATGGCACCCATTGATGCGACAGACGTGGAGTTGCGTCAATGCTTTAAAGATCTGAAAATAATGCAAGAGCAAGTAGCGGCGTTGAACTTGCCTTATGCCCCATGCACGGAGACGAGCATGGGCATGAGCCAAGATTATCCGGTAGCAATTGCCGAAGGTGCGACCTTCGTACGTGTCGGATCGGCGTTCTTTGCTGAAACAGAAGCATAGACGAAGAAGAAGTGAGGGGTCTTATGGGTCTGAAAGATTTATTCCGAAAGTACTTTGTCATTGAAGATGAGGAAGATGGATTTGAGGAAGTCGAGGAACCCTCGACTGTCGTCCCAGTCCGCAGGTCCGAGCGCAATGAAGAAGGGGCCTCGTCTCAACGGAGCACCCAAAAAAGATCGACGAAAGCAAAGGTAATTCCTATGAACCAACAAGCAATGACCGAAAAAGCCAGCATCCATGTCGTGGAGCCGAGAGTCTATTCCGAGGTGGAGAAGATTGCCGATAATCTGCTGAAGAACCAAGCAGTCCTGCTTAATTTCAAAAGGATTGATGCGGAACAAGCAAAACGGATCGTGGATTTTCTGACCGGAACGGTATATGCGATCGGGGGAGAAATCCAACGCGTTGGCGATCAAATCTTTTTATGCACCCCCGCTTCAGTAGGAGTCGAAGGCGCACTGGACGAAACACTGGAGGAAGAGCGTTCGTTCTACTAGAAAGGAAACAAAATGACACAAATATTGATTTGGCTTTTACAGATTATCCGTTGGGGCATATCGGCCTATTCAACCGTCCTGCTTGTATACGCATTGATGAGTTGGTTGCCGGGTGCAAGAAGTTCCAAATTCGGCTATTTTATCTCCAGCATTGTGGAGCCTTACCTGGACATTTTCAGAAGATTGATCCCATCTGTAGGCATGATGAGCTTCAGTGTAGTGGCGGGCATCCTGTTCCTGAATTTGGTGGAGTATGGAGCGCAGGTCGTTATCCTGTTCCTGATCAGATTGCTGAATTGACGGACATTTTTTCATCAAACGAAAAGGTGAGGGATTCGTATGCAAGAAGTTTATCAACATTTCCGCAAGGAAGAGCAGCCGTTCATTGACAGTGCCCAATCCTGGATTACGCAAGCGGAGGAAACCTATTCACCGTACTTGACGGATTTTTTGGATCCGAGACAGCAGTACATCCTTGAGATGATGGTCGGGAAAAAAGGTGAAATCCATGTCCAATTCTATGGGGGCTACGAAGCGGCGGAACGCAAGCGGGCAATCATTTGCCCTGAGTATTTCAGTCCGACGCAAAGCGACTTTGAAATGGCGCTTACCGAAGTGGTGTACCCATCAAAATTTGCCAGTCTGACCCATGGGAAAATACTGGGGACGCTGATCGGAACCGGCATGAAAAGGGAACTTTTCGGAGATATCCTGTCTGATGGCATCCGCTGGCAGTTTTTGTTGGCGTCAAATATAGCAAGCTATGTGCATTCGCAGGTCACTAAGATAGGCAAGGTCAGTGTCCGCCTGGAAAATCGGACCTACACTGATCTGATCACACCTATCGATGATTGGACGATTGTACATGACACGGTCAGCTCGCTGCGGTTGGATACAGTGATCGCTGCCATCTATAACATATCGAGACAACGCGCAAAAGAATTGGTGACCAGCGGAAAAGTGAAATTGAACTGGGCCGCATTTGAACGCCCCGATTTCGAATTGGGACTGTTGGATATCGTGTCCATCCGCGGTTATGGCCGGATCCAGATAAAGGCTATAGAAGGAAAGTCCAAGAAAGACAAATGGCGCGTCGAGTTTGGCGTATTGTACAAATAAGAATGACAAGAACGAAAGGTGTGTATAAGATGAGCTTGACTCCATTAGATATTCAACACAAGGAATTCCCTGTCAAAATAAAAGGGTACGATAAAGAACAAGTCAATGACTTTTTGGATAATGTCACAAAAGAATTTGAAGAAGTCATCAAACAAAATAAAGACCTGCAAAAGCAACTGAAATTTGCCGAAGAAAAACTTCAATATTTCAGCAACCTGCAGGATGCTTTGAACAAGTCGATCGTAGTAGCGCAGGATGCTGCCGACAGACTGAAAGAAAATGCACGCAAAGAAGCTGAAATTATTTTATTCGAGGCGGAAAAGAGTGCGGATCGCTTATTGCATGAAGCGGCTGGGAAAGCAACAAAAATCAATGAAGAGACTGACGGCGTCCGCAAGGAAAGCCGTAACTTCAAACAGAAGCTGCAACTTTTGGTCGAGTCGCAGTTGAACCTCATCATGAATGATGAATGGAATAACTTGTTGAACGCTTCGCCGGAAGGTCAAGTTTCGACTCCTACTTTGAATGAAGTGTTATCCAACCGTACACGCATCATCGACGAATTGGTCGCCAATTCTGAAGATGCTGCCGAATTCGAAGTCGGCGGAAGATTGGCTGAAGAAGCCAGAGCTGAAGAGAAACTTGCGCAAGCTGCTGTGGAAGCTATTGAAATTCCGGCAGAAAACAAGTAAAATCTAGATATTGAAGAATGGAACACCCGAAAAAAAGAAACTTCCAGCGAATTGGCGAATGGTGAAAGGCCAATAAGTCCCTCTATTTTAAGGATCCTCCATGAGAATCTTTTTGAACAAACATAAGTAAAAAAGGTCGCCTGAACAGCGTTAACGGTTTGAATGAGGAAGCATGACAGCCTGTTCCGGCCGTTGTCGCTTTAAATTTGGGTGGTACCACGAAGACTTCGTCCCTTTTGGAGACGGGTCTTTTTTTGTAGAAAAAATTAATGATAAGGGAGCTTCCGACAATGAAAATGAAAGAAACGCTGCACCTAGGGAAAACGGCTTTTCCTATGAAAGCCAACCTGCCTGTCCGTGAATTGGAATGGCAAAAGGATTGGGAAGAAAAAGATATCTATGCCAAACGACAAGAAAAAAATGCGGATAAACCGACATTTGTCCTTCACGATGGCCCGCCATATGCCAATGGTGCTGTCCACATGGGTCACGCCTTGAACAAGATCAGCAAGGACATCATCGTCCGCTCAAAATCCATGTCCGGCTTCCGCTCGCCGTTTGTCCCGGGTTGGGATACGCATGGTCTGCCGATTGAACAAGCCTTAACGAATACAGGCGTGAACCGCAAAGCGATGAGCTTGGCCGATTTCCGTAAATTGTGTGAAGATTATGCTTGGAAACAGATCGACGGACAAAGAACCGTCTTCAAACGTTTGGGCATCGCAGGCGATTGGGAAAATCCATATGTGACTTTGTTGCCGAAATATGAAGAAGCCGAAATCCGTGTTTTCGGAAAAATGGCGGAAAAAGGCTACATCTATAAAGGCTTGAAGCCAATCTATTGGTCGCCATCGAGTGAATCTTCGCTGGCTGAAGCCGAAATCGAATATAAAGATGTGAAGTCTGCTTCCATCTATGTGGCTTTCCAAGTCAAAGACGGCAAAGGCTTGTTGGATAACGATACTGCAATGGTCATCTGGACGACTACGCCTTGGACTTTGCCGGCAAACTTAGGCATTTCCGCTAACGCTGATTTCGAATATGTGGTTGTTTCCGCTGACGGAAGAAAATTTGTTGTCGCAAAAGAATTGCTGGGCACGGTCAAGGAAGCCATCGGATGGGAATCTGTGGAAATCCTGCAGGAACTGAAAGGCTCTGAGTTGGAGTACATGAAGGTTCAGCATCCGTTCTATGATCGCGAGTCTTTGGTCATGGTAGGGGAGCATGTAACGCTTGAAGCAGGTACCGGTTTGGTCCATACCGCTCCAGGACACGGTGAGGATGATTACCTTGTCAGCAAAAAATATGGTTTGGAAGTGTTGTCACCGGTTGACAACAAAGGGTGCTATACGGCTGAAGCACCAGGTTTCGAGGGCGTGTTCTACGATAAAGCCAATAAAATGATCACCGAATTGTTGGCTGAAAAAGGCGCATTGCTGAAACTGGATTTCTTCGTCCACAGCTATCCGCATGACTGGCGCACAAAGAAACCGGTCATCTATCGCGCAACGCCGCAATGGTTCGCATCCATCGATAAATTCCGTCAAGACATCCTGGACGAAATCGAAAATGTTGAGTGGCTGCATCCATCCGGAAAAGTCCGCTTGTTCAACATGATCCGCGACCGCGGCGATTGGGTCATCTCCCGTCAACGCGTTTGGGGCGTTCCGTTGCCGATCTTCTATGCGGAAAACGGAGAACCCGTCATCACGCCGGAAACGATCGACCACGCTGCGACATTGATCGGCGAATTCGGATCGAACGTCTGGTTTGAAAGAGAAGCGAAAGACCTGCTTCCTGAAGGGTTCACGCACCCAGGCAGCCCGAACGGTGAATTCACGAAGGAAATGGACATCATGGACGTGTGGTTCGATTCCGGCTCTTCGCATGAGGCTGTGCTGCGCGCAAGGGAAGATCTGACATTCCCTGCTGATATGTACTTGGAGGGTTCCGATCAATACCGTGGTTGGTTCAACTCAAGCATCACGACCAGCGTTGCGATCAACGGAGTAGCACCTTACAAAACAGTCCTTTCCCAAGGTTTCGTTTTGGATGGGGAAGGCCGCAAAATGAGCAAATCATTGGGCAATACTGTCCTGCCGGAAAAAGTCGTCAAGAACATGGGCGCAGATATCGTCCGTCTATGGGTGTCCAGTGTCGACTACGAATCCGATGTCAGAATCAGCGACGACATCCTGAAACAAGTTTCCGAAACGTACCGCAAGATCCGCAACACCATGCGTTTCCTGATCGGGAATACGGAAGATTTCCAACCGAAAGAACATACAGTGGCTTATGCAGATCTGCGCAGTGTCGATCAATATATGATGGCGCGCTTGGATCAGGTAGTTGAAACATGTGTGACAGCCTATAAAGAGTACGAGTTCTCGACCATCTACCAAACAATCATGAACTTCTGTACAGTTGATTTGTCGGCATTCTATCTTGATTTTGCGAAAGATGTTGTCTATATCGAAAAAGAGGATAATCTAGAAAGACGCGCCATGCAGACCGTATTTTACGAAGTATTGGTCAAGTTGGCTAAACTTTTGACACCGATCATCCCGCACACTACCGAAGAAATTTGGAGTTTCCTGAAGGAAGAGGAACAGTACGCTCAACTGGCTGAATTGCCGGAAAGCAGCGTCCGTGAAGACCAGGCAGAGATTTTAGGCCAATGGGAAAAATTCATGGATATCCGCGATGCGGCTTTGAAAGCATTGGAAGTTGCGCGTAATGAAAAGACGATCGGGAAATCTTTTGAAGCGCATCTGTCCTTGTTTGTTGATGAAGATACAAAAGCATTGTTCGCGTCCCTTGATGCAAACCTGGAACAATTATTCATCGTTTCGCAGCTTGACATCAAAGATTTGGCGGCTGCTCCAGCTGAAGCAATGCCGTTCGAGAATCTTGCCATTCTGGTGGAGCATGCACATGGGGAAACTTGTGAAAGATGCCGTGCCATCAAAGAAGAGGTCGGAACAATCGAGGATGCAACTTCCTTATGCGGACGCTGTGCGGATATTGTAAGATCCGAATATCCGGAAGCACTCGTGCAAGAAGAAGCATAACCCATCCCGGCTTGAATAAAATCGTTAAAATTATGTAAACAATAAGTAAAGAGCACGCAAGCGGACGGTTTCTGACGTCATTCTTGCGTGCTTCTGTTGGTTTTAGGCCGAAACGGCAGATTTTATCAGTTGTTGATTAATTTTCCAAAGAAAGCGCATAACTTTCTCTTGAATTTGGATGAGATATTCGTTATAATTATATTAGTAACTTGTACTAATATATGATAGTAAATATTTGTATTAGCATTTTACCAAATGAAAATTTTGGAGGTATTACACGATTATGGAAAAAGGAAAAGTAAAATGGTTTAATGGCGAAAAAGGTTTTGGATTTATCGAAGTTGACGGAAAAGACGATGTATTCGTACATTTCTCAGCTATCCAAGGCGAAGGTTTCAAATCTTTAGAAGAAGGCCAAGAGGTTGAATTCGAAATCGTTGACGGCAACCGTGGTCCTCAAGCAGCTAACGTTGTAAAATTATAATCCAATTCTTTTAACCTTAGCGAATTCAAAGCGCCCAGAGTTTCTCTGCGGCGCTTTTTACATGCAAAAAAAAGCGTTGTTTCGACGATCTCTGTCAGGATCGCAAAACAACGCTTCTATAAGAAAGCAGACAACTGTCCGCTTATGTTCGGTATGGAGAGGTTACTTTTTCATGCTTCTCATAGCAAAGGATACGATGAAAATCAGGATGACTGCTCCTACTAATGCTGGAACGATAAAGAATCCTCCGATTTCAGGACCCCATGCTCCGAATAAAGTGGTTCCTAACCACGAACCGACGAAACCGGCAACGATATTTCCGATAATGCCACCTGGAATATCTTTACCCATGAATGATCCTGCTAATGCGCCTAAGATACCACCGACAATTAAAGACCAAATAAAGCCCATTTCTTTTCCTCCTTTTTTCAAATACAAGTGCAGTAACAATATAGTTATTTCCCATTAACTATATCCCTATTATATATAAAATGAGTCACATTACAAATAATATGCCCTCGAGATGAGAGGGTTTCTGAAAACGGAAAGAAGAAATCCTCCTTCTGATCCGCGAAGAGGGCCTGTTTACGGAACGTACAATAATCGGGAAAGTGGGCAAAACCAAAGGCTGCCCCGAATGAGGCAGCCCTGTGATATTAGTGGATTTGTTGTTCCTGTTGGTGGATATTCAACAGTTTGACCTTGAGATCGTTTTCCATAAGCGACAGTTCCTTTTCAGCTTCTCTGCGTTTGATTCGG
>NZ_JBAWAZ010000041.1:0-33203 GCF_049589555.1 Trichococcus sp. | reverse complement strand
TGACCGGACACCCATTTACGATCGATTCCAAGTAGGTCAAGCCTTGCGTCTCTGATTCTGAAGCATTGATATAAATATCCGCCATTTGGTAATATTCGCTTACATCTTCATTTCTGACTTCCCCGACGAAAATCACGTTTCGGGTCAAATCCATTTCCGACACCAGCGCTTCCAATTCATGGCGCATCGGCCCATCCCCGACAAACACAAGCTTTGCAGACGGGTAGGCTTCGACAACCTCAGGAAAGGCATGAACAAGCTTATCCAGATTTTTTTCTGAAGACAACCTGCTGAGGGATAGCAGCACCAATTCGGAATCCGAAATGCCCAACGCTTCGCGTTTGCGGGATTTGATGCCGACAATCTGTTCGGGTATCCTGACACCCGTTGGAATGACGCGAATTTCCTTGTAGATATTGTAGGATGCCAATTTCTCCTTCATTTGCTCGCTTGGAGCAATGATGCCCATCGTACTGTTGCAGAAATAACGAGAGGCTATCTTAACAGCCCGGGGCTTCACAACTTTCCCTTTAGCGATGTAGTGCAGATATTTTTCGTACATGGTGTGGTAGGTATGCACTGTCGGAATCTGCAGCATATAGCCAACAAATTTGCCCGTCAATCCCAAACTGAATTCCGTATGCGTATGCACGATATCGATATGCTGTTTCTTCGCTTCCTTCAACGCTTTGTTCATCCCTTTGACCGCAACCCGACGATCTTTGAAAGACAAGAACGGGATACTGGTCAAACGGATTATATTTTCTTCATTTTCGTCAGCTTTTGGGTCGGTTGTGGTAAAAATGATGACCTCATGACCTTCTGCCTCCAATTCCTCTTTCAAAGTGCGGATTGAAGTGGATACCCCGCTCACTTGAGGAAAATACGAATCTGTAAACATGCCAATTCTCATGATTTCACCTCGAAAAAATCCCATCAAATTTATAATGACTCAATATATTCAGTATATAGAACATTTTGATATTTGTCACTCATCCCACAGACCTACTTTTAAATATAATCACCCGAAGCGGGTTCCACAAATAATGGAATCTGCAACCATGATCGGTCTGAAATCGTAGGCACACAAAAAGACCAGGCATGCAAGCATGCCCGGCCACTTTAACCTGAATCGGCTTAGTCTACTAATTTAGCTTTCATTTCTTCAACCAATGCAATGACTTCTTCAACAGTCGTACATTCATTGATTGCTTTGTCCGCTAGTTTTTCCATTTCTTTGGAATCCAAGCGTTTCATCAAGCTACGTGTTTTCAGGACGCTGGATGCGCTCATGGAGAACTCATCCAAACCAAGACCTACCAACAACGGAACCGCTGTTTGATCGCCGGCCATCTCGCCACACATACCAGTCCATTTGCCTTCAGCATGAGAAGCATCGATAACGTGCTTGATCAGCGTAAGAATAGCTGGGTTGTATGGTTGATACAAGTACGAAACTTGTTGGTTCATGCGGTCTGCCGCCATTGTGTATTGGATCAAGTCATTTGTTCCGATACTGAAGAAATCTACTTCTTTAGCGAATTGATGAGCTAAAACAGCCGCTGCTGGGATTTCGATCATGATACCTACTTGGATATCATCAGCGACTTCTACGCCATCGGCTAATAGATTCGCTTTTTCTTCATCCAACATCGCTTTTGCTGCTCTGAATTCGTTCAGAGTTGAAATCATCGGGAACATGATGCGTAATTTACCGTAAACGGAAGCACGCAACAATGCACGCAATTGAGTACGGAACATTTCTGGCTCAGCCAAACAAATACGGATTGCACGGTAACCCAAGAATGGATTCATTTCTTTCGGCAATTCCAAATAAGGCAATTCTTTGTCCCCACCGATGTCCATTGTACGAACTACGACAGGTTTGCCTTCCATGCCTTCCAAAACAGCTTTATAAGCATCGAATTGCTCATCTTCTGTCGGGAAGTCCGAAGAATCCATGTACAGGAATTCAGTACGGTATAGACCTACCGCTTCAGCACCGTTGGCGATAACGCCTTCCAAATCTTTAGGCGTTCCGATATTGGCTGCCAATTCGATATGTTTACCGTCTGCTGTCACTGTATCTGCATTCTTCAGTTTGTGCCATTCAGCTTGCATCGCAGAGAACTCTTCAGCTTTCTTCCTGTATGCAGCTAATGTTTCTTCATCAGGATTGATGAAGACGTCGCCGTCCAAACCATCCAAAATGATGATATCGCCATCTTTGACGATTTGTGTGATCTCTTTTGAACCTACGATTGCAGGAATCTCCAAAGAACGGGCCATGATTGCGCTGTGGGATGTGCGTCCACCGATGTCGGTAACGAATCCTTTAACATAATCACGGTTCAATTGAGCAGTATCACTAGGAGTCAAATCTCTGGCAACGACGATCACTTCTTCAGTGATTGACGATGGGTTAGGGATTTTAACACCCAATAAGTGGCTCAATACACGCTCAGTAACGTCGCGGATATCCGCAGCACGTTCTTGCATGTATGGGTTGTCTTCCATCGCTTCGAACATACCGATGAACATGCCGGCAACATCAGAAAGTGCTGATTCAGCATTCACGCCATTGTCGCGGATGTTTGAATTCATTGATCCAATCATTTCTGGATCGGATAATACCATTAAATGTGCATCAAAAACTTGTGCTTCTTCTTCGCCAAGTGACACTGCCGCTTTGTCTCTGATTGCACTTACCTCTGATTTAGCGGTTTCAAAGCTTTGCAAAAGGCGAGCAATTTCGCCTTCTGAATCTTCCACTTTACGCTTCTCAAAGGATAGATCCGGTTCGGTAAGCAAATATGCTTTCGCGATTGCAATACCGTCACTAGCTGCTATTCCTTGTAAGTGGTTTTTCATATTACTCTGCTAGCCCTTCTTTTACCATTGTTTCAGTGATTCCAGCCATAGCGTCTGCTTCGTCCGGACCTTCTGCAGTGATGACAACATCAGCGCCTTGGCCTACGCCTAATGACATTACACCCATGATGGATTTTAAGTTAACTGATTTACCTTTGTATTCTAAATTGATATCTGAATTAAATTTGCTTGCAGTTTGCACCAATAAAGTTGCTGGACGTGCGTGAATCCCTGTTTCTGCGATTACGTGATATTCTTTTCTTTCCATGTCATAAACCCCTTTTGAGATGTATTTATTTAAGGTACTTTTAATACGTTTCCATTATAACAGAAAAATGGAAACACGGACTAAAAATAACCCTTTCATTGAATAAGATTACCATCTTTCGCTTTATACTACAACTGTTTTAACCAGATTCGTTCAAATTTTTGTCATAATTGCCGAAATGCCACTAATTTAATACAACCATTCCATTAGGCTGAATGGCGTCCCGCTATGAAATTTTTGTTTCGTTTCAAGGCAAACCACTTGAAAGTCAAAATAGGTCAATGTATAATGGGCTCATAAGGTCAGAGTTGGTCAGGATACCTTCTCACGAGAATTCCTTAGCCGTTACTACTATAATATACATGTAGCTATGATCCACATAGAAAGGAAGATTGCCATGCTTTGTCAAAATTGCGAAAAAAACCAAGCTTCCATTCATCTGTATGCCAGCGTGAATGGACAAAGACGCCAAATCGATTTATGCCAGAGTTGCTATCAAGAATTCAAAGCCGCTCAATCGCAACAAAACAATCCGAATCCAAGATCCCAAGGCCCTGTAGACCCTTTTTCTTTCGGTAATCTGGATTCCTTCTTCAAGAAAATGCAGCAAAACCAAGAACAGAATTTCCAACAGCCTCCTGCCCCTGAAGCTGCCCGTGGAGGAAAAGGCGGAGGCAAAGGCGGCTTGCTGGACGAATACGGCATCAACCTCACGCAATTGGCCCGCGATGGCGGCATCGACCCTGTCATCGGAAGAGACAGTGAAATCGCACGCGTCATCGAAATCCTGAATCGCCGCACGAAAAACAATCCGGTACTCACAGGTGAGGCTGGGGTCGGCAAAACAGCTGTAGTGGAAGGCCTTGCCCAAAAAATCGTGGACGGTGATGTTCCTCAGAAATTGCTGGACAAAGAAGTGATCCGTTTAGATGTCGTCTCACTCGTCCAAGGAACCGGCATCCGCGGCCAATTCGAGGAACGGATGCAGAAATTGATGGATGAAATCCGCGCGAACAAACAGATCATCCTCTTCATCGATGAAATCCATGAAATCGTCGGGGCAGGAAACGCTGAGGGAAGTATGGATGCAGGCAATATCCTGAAGCCCGCCCTTGCGAGAGGCGAACTTCAGTTGGTCGGTGCCACGACGCTGAATGAGTACCGCAGAATCGAGAAAGACGCTGCATTGGAACGTCGATTCCAGCCCGTCCGAGTGAATGAACCGACTCCTGAACAGACGTTGATCATCCTCCAAGGCATCCGTCCGAAATACGAAGACTATCATCACGTCAAGTATTCGGATAAGGCACTGGAAGCGGCTGTCAAATTATCGCATCGCTATATCCAGGATCGCTTCCTTCCGGACAAAGCCATCGACTTGCTCGATGAGTCCGGATCCAAAAAGAACTTGACCATTAAGCCCATCGATCCGCAACAGATCGAGGAGCGCATCGAAACGGCGGAACGGGAAAAACAAGCAGCCTTGCATGCGGAAGATTACGAAAAAGCTGCCTATTATCGCGATCAGATTACAAATCTGAATAAGATGAAACAAAATCCGACGCCGGCCGATGGTGATCCCGTCGTCACGGAACAGGATATCCAAAAGATCATTGAGATCAAAACAAATATCCCGGTCGGTGAGTTGCTTGAAAAAGAACAAACACAATTGAGGAATCTTGATGCCGACCTGAAGAAAAATGTTATCGGCCAGGACGAAGCCATCAACAAAGTATCCAAAGCGATCCGCAGAAACCGGATCGGATTGAGCCGCAAAAACCGCCCGATCGGTTCCTTCTTGTTTGTGGGACCAACCGGTGTCGGCAAGACCGAATTGGCCAAACAGTTGGCGATCGAAATGTTCGGGACAGAAGATGCGATCATCCGCTTCGATATGAGCGAATACATGGAAAAACACGCCGTCTCCAAGTTGATCGGTTCGCCTCCAGGGTACATCGGCTATGACGAAGCCGGACAATTGACCGAGCGTGTCCGCCGCAGTCCCTACAGCATTCTGCTTTTGGATGAAGTCGAAAAAGCCCATCCGGATGTTATGCATCTCTTCCTGCAGATCCTTGATGACGGCCGCCTGACGGATTCCCAAGGCAGAACTGTCAGCTTCAAAGACACCATCATTATCATGACCAGCAATGCCGGTACGGGCGTCCAGGAAGCAAGTGTAGGATTTGGTGCAGCAATGAAAGGCAAGACGCATTCCATCCTGAACCGCTTGAGCGATTACTTCAAACCTGAATTCATCAACCGCTTCGATGCGATAGTCGAATTCAATCAATTGTCCAAAGAGAATTTGAGCAGCATTGTCACGCTTATGTTGGATGACGTCAACGAATTGTTGAAGGATAAGGAAATCAGCGTTACCGTCTCTCAGAAAGCAAAAGAACGTCTTATCGATCTGGGCTATGACCCAAGCATGGGTGCACGCCCGCTGCGCCGCGTCATCCAGGATCAGATCGAGGACCAGGTAGCTGAATTCTACTTGGATAATCCGAAAATCAA
Organism: Trichococcus sp.; assembly: GCF_049589555.1. Classification (GTDB taxonomy): domain Bacteria; phylum Bacillota; class Bacilli; order Lactobacillales; family Aerococcaceae; genus Trichococcus. The sequence continues at coordinate 27,547 of NZ_JBAWAZ010000041.1, read as the reverse complement.
GGATTTGTTTGTCGACGCAGATGAAGAAGGCAATCTGATGGTCGTCAGCAAAGTCGAACGCACAGAAACAACTGCATCTGAGTAAGAAACGCTTTCCCAAAGGCAAGAGCTCTAGAAAGGCTCTTGTCTTTTTCGTTTGAAAAGATAATGAAAATTATTCATTTGTTTGTTTACTCTTTAAATAAATTAACAATTGTTATATAATAATTCTATAAACAGCCAACCTAAGTTAGGGGTGTTCGTCCATGAAATTGATCGATGTTACAAATAGCCACGCTGATCTTGTACGTGAGCAATTGGCCAACACCGATGCTCAATTTGTCAAAGTTTATTCTTTGGGACAAACTACAGTCATTTTTACCGGTGCCGCAACACATGAGGATGTCATCATCCTCAACAAAAACCGTCGCGTGAAGCAAAGCGAAATCGCCTTTGTTCTGACGAAACTGTTGCACCTTACCGTTGACGATGTGGAAGTTATGCCTGGTCATAACTTCGTGGAGCTATCTCACCTGAAATGATTGACATTTTCTGCAATCGAAAAAAACTCTTCTTAACGCAAAATGCACACTGCTTTTCAGCAATGTGCATTTTTTGTTTTGTTTTTTTTTGATGGTTCAAATCAAAGCAAAGCTGTCAATTTGACTTCCGGATACTTATCTTCAAACCAGCGCATAGCAAATTGGTTTTCGAAAAGGAAAACGGGATTGCCGAAACGGTCGCGGCACAATAAGTTACGACTTGAAGACATGTTCGGATCCAGATCTTCCGAATCGATCCAACGGGCAATCTTGGAGCCCATCGGTGTCATTTCGACTTCCGCGTTGTATTCATGCAACAAGCGGTACTGGAACACTTCAAACTGCAATTGGCCGACCGCACCCAGAATATAATCTTCTGTATGGTAGGTTTTGTACAATTGGATGGCTCCTTCTTGAACCAACTGTTGCACACCTTTATGGAAAGATTTCTGCTTCATGACGTTTTTCGGAGTGACTTTCATGAACAGTTCCGGTGTAAATTGCGGCAACGCTTCGAACTGAAGGCCTTTTTTGCCTTCATATATCGTATCGCCGATCTGGAAGTTACCGGTGTCGTACAGTCCGATGATGTCTCCCGCCACTGCCGTTTGGACTTGCTCACGGGAATCGGCCATGAACTGCGTCGTATGCGCCAGTTTGATCTTTTTACCGGTACGGGTTACAAAAACATCCATTCCGGGTTTAAATTCACCGGAGCAGACCCGCACAAAGGCAATCCGGTCTCGGTGAGCGGGATTCATATTTGCTTGGATCTTGAAGATGAAGCCGGTAAAGTTTTCGTCCGTAGGTTCAACAATCTCTTCCGCTACAGTCACATGCTCGCTAGGGCTCGGAGCAAAATCCACAAAGGCATCAAGGAATGTCTGGACGCCGAATCCAGTCAAAGCGGATCCGAAGAATACAGGCGTCAGTTTCCCGGCTGCGATTGCTTCTTCCGAAAAGTCGTTTCCCGCCTCTTTCAGCAATTGAACATCTTCAACCGCTTGGGTATAGATGGTTGATTGCATCACTTGGTAATTGCCTTCGATTTCGCCCTCTTCATTCAGCGGCAGGAAATCGTTGTCTTCATTCTCTTCAGGATGAGTCAATTCCACGCGATTATTGTAGATATCATACAGACCCAACAAATTTTTCCCCATGCCCATCGGCCAGTTCATCGGATAGGCATCAATCCCCAAAACTTCCTCCAACTCCGCAATCAGATCCATCGGCTCGCGGCCATCACGGTCCAATTTATTGATGAAGGTGAAGATCGGAATCCCCCTCATGCTACAAACCTTGAACAATTTCTTTGTCTGAGGCTCAATACCCTTCCCGCTGTCGATGACCATCACTGCGCTATCCACAGCCATCAGTGTACGGTACGTATCTTCCGAGAAGTCCTCATGCCCTGGCGTGTCCAAAATATTGATCTGTTTTCCGTCATAATCGACCTGCATGACCGAACTGGTTACCGAAATACCCCTTTGTTTTTCAATATCCATCCAATCCGATTTGGCGAATCGGCCTGATTTTTTCCCTTTAACCGTCCCAGCTTGGCGGATTGCGCCTCCGAACAACAACAACTGCTCCGTGATGGTCGTTTTACCAGCATCCGGATGGGAAATGATGGCAAAAGTTCTTCTTGCTTTTACTTTATCTGCTAATGTTTGAGTCATATTGTTCCCCTTTTTCCAAATATCTCTATCGTGACATCGTGAACGCTACCTAAACAAAAAGATAGCATGAGCAATATGCACACGCTAACCCACGATAATACCTTTGTTATTATACAAGAAATCCGAGTATTCTACAAGATTGTCGTTGCATCAGCATGCGGCCCGCAATTACGTGTTGCTATCTGCGTGCATGCCAAGAAGCCCTATTGCAAAAAAAGCAGCCTCGCCCTGAACGATTTTTATCGATCTGGGCAAGACTGCTCATCATTCATTCTGTTTCTCTCTTTTCATCGGCGGCTTCTTCAGCTTCAGCCTCTGCCTCGTCCTCTTTGAAACGTTCTTTTGCGGGCCGATCGTTTTCGTTCATATAGGATACCCCGACTTTCAAAAGACGGCGATTGTCGAACTCCAACGTTTTGATGATCAATCCGTTCTCTTCGATGGATGCTTCCTCATTTTCTTCCGGAAACTCACCCAACTCCGTCAACAGATAGCCGGCGATCGTATCGACATCCGCCGATTCAAGTTGCGTGCCAAAATAGTCATTGAAACGATGCAAAGGCGTAGCCCCATCGGCTTCGTATACATTATCGCCGATCCGCGCGATCAGCACATAACTTTCATCGTATTCATCTTCGATATCGCCAACGATTTCTTCCAGAATGTCTTCCAATGTCACAATCCCCACCATACCGCCATATTCGTCATGGAGCAACGCCAATTGGTTATGGCTTTTCTTCAGGTAAGACATCAATTCATCCGTAAGGATTGTTTCCGGAACAAACAGAGGCTCATTCATGATTTTTCGCAGGTCGATCTGATTTATAGGGGTGTTCTTGGATTCCTTCAACAGATTCTTCAGATGCAACACACCAATAATATTGTCCTTATCATCTTCATAAATCGGTATGCGGGTATACGGGGAATCCAATGCAGCCTCTATATTTTCCTCGACATCATCGTTCACATTCAGCATGAAGGTATCCGTCCGCGGCACCATAACCTCCCGGGCCATTTTGTTGTCCATGGAAAGCACCCCTTTCAGCATATTGAACTCCATCCGTTCGATGGTCCCTTCATCGCTGCTCTTTTCCAACAGCTCGCGCACTTCTTCGCGCGAAAACATATCGTTGCCGCTCGTGAACGTAATCGGCGTCATTTTTTCCAGCACACTGGTGGAAAAGGATAAGAACCAAACGAAGGGTTTCATCAGCTTTTGAACGACAGTGATGAAGCCTGCACCTGCCCGCGCCACTTCTTCCGGGCGCTGCAATCCCAGTTGTTTCGGATACAGTTCACCGAACACCAAGGAAATATAGGAGAGTGATAATGTCACGATCAGAATGGCAGCCTGTTCTGCCCCGGGTATATTACTCAAATAGGGATCGAGTCTGGCTGCGAAAGTATTGGCAGCCGAAGCACTGGAAAGGAAACCCGCGAAAGTAATGGCAACTTGGATAGTCGCCAAAAAATCATCGGAATGGTCCAAAAGCGCCAAAATTTTTCGCGCTTTTTCATCCCCTTTGATGGCCTGGTTCGCCACCCTATTTTTGTTCAATGAAACAAATGCGATTTCGGATGCCGCAAAAAATGCGTTCACCAATGTCAATACCGCAATCAGCAGCAGTTGCCAAAGCAAAGTCTGATTACTGGGGTCTGTGGTCATAGATTGTTTCTCCTTCGTTTTTATATCTCTTTGAAAGTTTATTGTTATCTTTCATTATCTAATGACCCGGCAAAAAATACAAGTGTTTTATCCGGATATACCGTCCATCCCACAAAGAACCCCTCCGATAATCAACTGATCGATTAACGGAGGGGTTCCAAATTATGGAATTGAATTATTTAGCAGCTAATTCCGCTTCTTGTTCCAATGCTTTTTGAGCCAACAAGTTCAAGTAGTTCCAAGGACGGTCAAAATGAGGTTGGAAGAAGAAGTCGACAAGAGCCAGATCTTCAATCGTCATTTTGTTTTGGATAGCCAACGATAAAGTATTGGCTGATTGTGTGATGTCATACTTGGACATCAGCTGTCCGCCGACGATGCGGTTCGTACCTACTTCGTAGACAAGTTTCATCAACACTTTTTCATTTGATGGCATGAATTCCGGACGGTAGAAATCTTCCAGAACTACGGAACGTGTTTCAAGTCCGAAAGCTGCAGCACTTGCATCGTTCACACCGGTAGAACCGATAGTGAAGCCATTCAGGTACAATCCGGAAGTGGATTGTGTTCCACGGTATTTCATTTTAGGTCCGTTGATGTTTTTACCGACCAACAATCCCATACGCACAGCGTTTGTTGCCAATGGAATATATGCATGTCCGCCGTTCGGATTGTAGTTTACAGCACAGCTGTCTCCTGCTGCATAAACGTCAGGCAAGCTTGTCTGCATGTAATCATTCACGATGATCGCGCCGTTCTTCATCATATCCACTTGGCCTTTGACAAGGTCCGTGTTCGGTCGGAAACCGACGCATAAGATGACCATTTCAGCTTCGTATTCTCCACCCGTCGTAACGACAGTTGTGATGTCTCCAGCTTCATTGTCTTTGAAGCCTTTAACCATTTCGTTCAACTGTACTTTTACGCCATGTGCGCGCAAGTCATCTTCGAGGATGTCCGTGAATTCGGAATCCAAATATTTATTCAGAATGCGATCCAATCCATCGACCAACGTCACTTCTTTACCGTCGTTAGCGAATGCTTCCACCAACTCGATACCGATGTAGCCGCCGCCGACAACGACGATTTTCTTTTTGTCGTCTTTGCGAGCGATGATTTCTTTTGCTTGGTTATAGTTTTTGCAAAGCAAAACATTTTTGCTTTGGATGCCTTCGATTGGCGGGATGATTGGCCATGAGCCGATCGTCAAAACTAACTTGTCATAAGTGTCTTGGAATTCTTCGCCGGTAACTAAGTTTTTCACAGAAACAGTTTTAGCAGCTGTATCAATGTTTGTTACATCATGTTGCATGTTTACGTTTGCGCCTAGCGAAGCAAGCTCCTCAGGGTTGGAATAGAATAATCCTTGTGGATCTTTCACGACACCGCCGACGTAAAGCGCAATCCCGCATGACAGGAATGAAACGTTGTCGTTTCTTTCGTATACTGTTAATTCAGTACCTGGATTCTCCTTCAAAATTGTCTTCACTGCTGACGTTCCGGCATGTGTACATCCCACTACGATTACTTTCATTGTACTTCCTCCTAAAATTTCCGTATTAATATATTTTGCACAAACCAATCGGCATCATTCTCATAATTCATAATAAAAATTGCACAAATTGATTCGTTATGCTCTTGATACTTTTTACATAATAAAGGATTCCAAAGGTAAAAAGCAATCAATAACCCTTGGAATCCATATTAATTTTTATTATTGTTTATGTAACACTTTTTTCCTTCTGTTTTTAACGTACCGGTGGACATATTGGACAATGGTTTTCACGACTGCATACGCGGGAATCGCCAATATCATTCCCAGTACACCGGAGATTTTGCCTGCTGCCAACAGCAAAAACAAAATCGTCAGCGGATGCATATCCAGCGTTTTGCCCAAAACATTCGGAGAAATGATGTTCGATTCCACTTGCTGTACCACCAACACGACGACACAGACCAACAGCGCTTTTGTCGGGGAGATTGTCAACCCGATTATCGCTGCCGGAATCAAGCCGATGTATGGCCCCAGGTATGGAATGATGTTCGTGATGGCTGCCGTGACCCCCAGCAGAAAGGCGTAAGGCAGTCCGATCAGCAAATACCCGATAAAGGTGAATGTCCCGACGAACAGACAGACAAGCGCCTGGCCGCTGATGTATTTAGCGATCGTTTTGTTGATTTCCTTGAACAACGCTAGCACATCAGAGGAATATTCATGCGGCAGCAATTGAGCGACCGCTTCAGGAAACTTATGTCCATCCTTCAGCATGTAGAAAAAAATCAACGGAATGATGATGACAAGCAACGCGATATTGGCTACGGCCGAGAGTACGGAACCAATGCTGCCCGTCAAGCCATTCAGGAAGGCGCTGATGCTGCTCTGGACATTTCCGCTCAACTGAGACAATTGGGTCGGTATATCCAGTCGCTGAACCCATTCCTGTTCAATCACTTGTTGATAGAGTTTATTCAAGGAACGGACTACGTTAGGCAAATTCGTCAGCAACTCTCCGATTTGGCTTACGAGATTCGGAATAAGCCCCAGAAACGAGAAGATGACGATGCCGATCAGCATAACCATGACGATAAGGATGCCTATCGGCCGTTTGATGTTCAGCCTATGCTCAAGCATTTCGATAAACGGAGTGAAAATATAATACAGAAACCCCGCCACAAGCACCGGCGTGAAGATCGTCGAGATGAAGGCACCGATCGGATAAAAAATAAAATCGATTTTGGTGGACACCCATATCAGGCACGCCATCACTAAAAGCCAAACACTCCAGTAGAGCAGATTTGTTTTCCTTAATTGTTCCATTCGATATCCTCATATTTCCAAAGCTGTTTGCCGATCATCGGAGCGGACAGATATGCTTCCAACAGTTTGGAGCAGGCTTCCAAGGACTTCCGATGGGTACGCTCATAGGCATGGCTTGCATCGATTCCCGGTCCGATCAAAGCGTGGCGGACGTCCCAACCCGCTTTCATGGCTGCGGAAGCATCACTGCCGTAAAACGGATAGATATCCAGCTTGTAAGGAATCTCCTGCGATTCGCACAACCCGACCAACTGCTGCCGAAGTCCGAAGTGATAAGGACCCGATCCATCCTTCACGCAGATGGAAACGGTATATTCGTCAGTCTGCTGGTCGTCGCCCATCGCGCCCATATCGACAGCCAAATATTCCACTGTGTGCGGTGGCATATTCGAGTTGCCGCCGTAGCCGATTTCCTCATTGTTCGAAAAGAAGAAGCAAGTCGTGTAAGGCAGCGTCAAGTTTTCGTCCGCGATGCGGTGCAGGAACTGCAGCAGGATAGCCGCGCTGGCTTTATCGTCCAGATGCCTTGATTTGATGTAACCGGACGGGGTAATTTCTGTCCGAGGCGCAAAGCTGATGAAATCCCCTACACCGATGCCAAGCGCAGAGACATCTTTGGCGGTGTGCACTTCTGCATCCAGACGGATTTCCATATTATCCTGGCTGCGTTCGGCCGTGCGCGCGTCTTTGTAGACATGGACGCTCGTTTGGTGCAATAATATCGTTCCCGTCCAGTCTTTCCCTGTGGCTGCACTATGGATCGTACAATACTCCCCATCTATGGAATGGTAGGTGAAGCCCCCGATCAGGTCGATTTTCAGTCTTCCATCCGGTTTGATCGCGCGCACCATCGCCCCAAGCGTATCGATATGCGCCGTCACAAAGCGCCGGCTTTGGTTTTCGGTGCCTCTTACCGTCACCATCAGGCTGCCCTTGTTATTTTTTTCGGGTTGGTACCCCTTCTGTTTCAGGTTTTCATCCAAAAAATCGATGATTTCCGCGGTATATCCAGTCGGCGACGGGATATTTGTCAATTGTTGAATCGTTTCAATTATGTCTGGCATACATTATTTCCTCCTCTTGCTGATTATATAAGTATAGCAAAAGAACCCAGCAAAATGAGGCAAAAGCAATTAATTCAGACAAAAAATGGCGTTTCAGGTAAAATAAGAAAAGAGGTTCCAGCGAACCCAACAAATTTCGGAAGCGAGGAATACGCATTGTTGCATTTTGAATGGACACAAAATCTAGAATCCAAAACCTACCTGGATGCCTTGGCAATCCGCAAAGAAGTATTCGTGGAGGAGCAGCAGGTGCCGGTCTCCATAGAAATTGATGACTTGGAAGATAAAACATTGCATCTCGTCGGATATGAAGAATCCATCCCTGTTGCCACCGCCCGCATCTATCCAATGAAAAATGGCAAATACAAGGTGCAGCGTGTCGCCATCCGCAAAGCCGTACGGGAAAAGAAATACGGCAGCACCCTGATGCAGGAAATCGAAAGGCACGTCCGCGAACTCGGCGGCAAGCGCCTGTTCCTCGGAGCCCAGAACCACGCCATCGGTTTTTACGAAAAAGTCGGCTACACCATCTGCGGCGAAGAATACGAAGAAGCCGGGATATTACACCATGACATGGACAAAATGATAGAGCGTGATGAATCCCGGGTAGAAATCGAGCACTAAGAGGATATTACGAGAACGGCCGTTTTTTGGCCGTGACGTAATATCAGCTTAGGCGGAGATTTCTGGGATTCAGAACGCGTTTGATAGAGCGTGATGAATCGCGTTTAGACACCCGTACGTTGGAGTGACCGACTGCCGTTCACCTCTTTTGCGGACGACAGCCGGTTGCGAAACGGAAGTGGTGTCTGCGAATCAGAACGCGTTTGCGCAGAGCGTAACAACTCTTAGCAAAAAACAGGCAATGGAAACAGCCAAAAGCGGCTGCTTGTCCATTGCCTGTTTTTGCACCTACATGAGTGTGGTGATAAAATGTTTTGCGATGTTGAAATAGATCAAAACGGATGTCAAATCGCTGAATGTCGAGATGAACGGTCCGCTTGCGACGGCAGGATCAAAGCCAAGACGATCCATCAATACCGGAATCAAGCTACCTGCCAGATTCGCCACAGTAATGGCAACCAGCATGGAAATGCCGATGATCCCACCCAAGATGAAGTTCTGTTTCCAAACACCGATGACAAGCGCAATCGAGACACCAGTCACAAACCCTGAGATCAATCCTGTCGCCAACTCGGATAAAATGGTACGGAACAAATTTTTCTCCTCATCATCCTGCATGCCGATTTTCCGGACGGCGACGGCAAGTGATTGTGTCCCCGCATTACCGGATGTCCCGGTGATCAAGGTGACAAATACGGAAAGAATCGATGCATCCGAAATCAAACCTTGATATTGACTAATCAAGGTTGACGTTCCCATACCCAAGAATAACAACGTAATCAACCAAGGCAACCGTTTGGATGCTGCCACAAACGGATTTTCTGATTGCTCCTCAACGTCGACCCCGGCCAAACCGGAGAAGTCGCTGATGGCTTCCTCATCGATAACGTCGATGATATCATCTACGGTGATAATCCCCAACAACACATTGTTTTCGTTGACTACCGGCACAGCCAAGAAGTCATAGTCCCTGATTTTATGGGCAACATCTTCTTGCCCTTCGTTTACGTTCACGGATACGATCCGCTCACTCATGATATCGCTGATCATCATGTCTTCATCGTTCACAATCAGATCCCTCAAGGAAATGACCCCGACCAGCACATTATCCACATTGACGACGTAGATATAGTAGATTGTTTCCGCATCAGGCGCTTTGCTTTTAAGGATAGCCATCGCCGACCGGACGGTCTGATTGGCGACGATTGAGACGAATTCCGGTGTCATGATGGCTCCGGCAGTCTCATCTTTATAATTCAACAAGGCCCGGATTTCTTTCGCTGATTCCACTGGCATCAAGCGCAGATAAAGCCAAATCCGTTCATCCTTCAGTTGCTTCAGCATATCGACGGCATTATCGGCATACATGTTGGCCAACATATCGGCCGCGTATTGATTGTTCATTTCCAAAAGATACTCTTCGATCGATTCGACGTCTTCTTCGATGATTTCGAACATGTCGGACATTTCATTTGCGGAGAGATAATTGTACATCGTTATGCGTTCTTCAGGCGCCAACGCCAGGTAAATCTGGGCCTGATCATAGAGGTGATAGTCCAAAAAATCGGAACGGAATCTTTCGATATCCTCTCCTTGGAGCGATTCGCGGATTTTTGCCAACGCTTCGTCCAGTTCAAATTCATATTGTGGTTCCAACATGGATATCAGCCTCCTTGTCCCTCTGCCTGCTTTCCCATTTGATGAAATCATCCGGCAACGGTGCTTCTATCTTTAAAGCTTCTCCACTGATCGGATGCACAAATTCCAATGACTCGCAATGCAGGGCTTGCCGCAACATGTCCGGGTCAGCTTTTCCTCCATAAAGGTCATCTCCAAGTAATGGCGCACCGATCGAGGTGAAATGCACGCGAATTTGATGGGTCCTGCCCGTATGCAACTTGATTTTCACAGTCTGTCCATCTGGATAGGACTTATCCAACCAATATTCAGTCAGCGCTTGTTTCCCGTCTTCCCGCACCATTCGCGTTATGATCGAATCCTCTGTCCTGCCGATGGGGGCATCGATGAATCCGTGCGTTTCCGTCAACACGGGTTCGGATAAGACCGCCCGGTACGTTTTGTCGACTTCCTTGTTGCGCAGCAGCGTATCCATCAGAGCATGCGCGTATCCATGCCTTGCAAAAAGCATGACGCCGGTCGTATCACGATCCAGACGCGTGACAATATGGATGACTTGGTCCACATAGCCTTGGCGTTGATAATAGCCTTTCACGCGATTCGCCATGGAAAGACGCGGGTGCACCTTCGATGGGATGGAAGCAGCTCCAAACGGTTTGTTCACAACCAAAAAGTGGTCGTCCTCAAATAAAATGTCCAAAGGCATATCCACCCCGACAGTCGTTTCGTGCTCCCCTTCATCCGGAATGCGGATCATGACCTTATCGTCTTTTTCCAATGTCGCCAAAACCGTTCTTTCCTTGCCATTCAGCCAGATACTGCCACCATCGAATTTGATGGTGGCCAACAGACTTTTTGATATTCCCTTGGAACGTAAAAAAGTCTTCATCAGTGTCGTCTCTTCTTTTTCATATATCCAGCTAAAAATCACTCTACACTACCCCTACTCTATACCGAATCTCTACTTGCGGGCCTGCCGCCTTGGTTTGTTCTGTGCTGATTCGCACTTGGAACAGGTTACCCAGCAAATCCAATGGCTTTGAAACCTTCAGGCTTCCGCTGGACAACATACATTCCTATTCTAACCAAAACGAGGCCATTCCACAACTCATGCCCCGTCATCGCGTAAAAAAAATGCCAACAAAAAAGGACTGCACCATCTGACTCGCTGGTGCAGCCCCGCTTTACTGTTAGTATTTTTTTTCAAAATCAATCAGGTTGCGGCTTGGTTTGCCGTCTTTTTTATAACTCTCCGCATTTTCTGAAACAACCTCAAACAGATTGTCCCGGAAATGCTCAACCACACCTGAAAAATGCGGCGTAACCAGTACTTTTTCATGATTCCACAAAGGGCTGTCGGCAGGCAATGGTTCCACATCGAACACATCCAAAGCCGCATAGGCAACTGTCCCGTTATCCAAAGCCTTGATGAGGCTGTCGGTGTCAACCGTGACGCCACGTCCAACGTTCACAAAGAGAACGCCTTTTTTCATGCGTGAGAAAAGAGCGTCGTCAAAAACACGGTAGGTTTCATCCGTTTGGGGAAGGATGTCCACGACAACATCCGCAAAGTCGATGACAGTGCTGATATTATCCATTTTGACAGTCACATCCAAGCCGGTTATTTCCTTGCCGCTACGATTGACAGCGATGACCTTCATGCCGAAGGCTTTAGCCAATTCCCCCAAGCGATTGCCGATGTGGCCCGCCCCTACGATCATCAGTGTCTTGCCTTTCAGCTCCTGAAGCTCCGTAGTCTGTTCCCATTTCCGTTGCGGCTGATTCAGGATCGCAGTCCGCAATCCGCGCATATGCGAAAGCAGTACGCCGATGACATATTCAGCAATCGGCTCGCTGTGGATGCCGCTCGCATTCGTCAAATAGATTCCCTGTCTTTCAAAGGTTGCCAACGGAAGGCTGTTCACGCCGGCCGAAATCGCTTGGACCCATCTTAATGAAGGCAACTGCCCTTCCTCCAACAGTGTGGTCAATCTGTCGTTCCAGCCGACAGTCCACTCGACTTCACTGAACGCTTCTGTTTCCGCGTCATCGGTGACCATCTCGTAATCGGGATAGAGTTCTTTTAGCTTTTCGATGTGCTGTTCCTTCAAACGTGTCTTCAGCAGCCACTTTTTAGTCGCCATATTCACTGCTCCTTTGCCCGTTCGTTCCTGTCGTTTTTCTTTACACCGATGAATGCATCTTCGACCCGATCCCAGAAATGCGTATGACGATAGCGCGCGAAATGTACACGCTCCTGGGCAATCCGATAAACCAGTCTTTCGATGCTCCTTTTCTTGAATGTCAAGTGATCCACAGACAAAATCAAGCGATCCTCCTTGTGCGGATAGATGACGATCCATTCGTCTTTCGCGATGATCATTGGCGAGCTCAGCGTACGATAGATGCGGTTATTCACCGAGGCCATCTCCGTCAGTTGGATGGCTTCCGTTCGTGGATGGATAACGGCTCCTCCCAGCGATTTGCTGAACCCAGTCGAACCTGTTGGTGTGGAAACACAGAGACCATCGCCACGGAACGTCTCGAACAGTTCATCCTTCACATAGATATCGCAAACCATCGTCCCATCCATTTTCTTCAGACTAGCCTCATTCAAAGCGATGTAGCGGGTCTCTTCCTCCTCATCCGCATACTTGACGCGGACGTCGAGCAATGGGTAGCTGACGCTTTCCCCTTTATCATGCTTAAGGCTTTCAACAAGCTCCGGCAGTTCGTAGGTACGCCAGTCCGTATAAAAGCCCAGATGTCCGGTATGGATACCAACAAATCGCACTTGGCTCAACTGGTCTTCATATTTATGAAAAGCTGACAGCAACGTGCCATCCCCCCCAATCGACACAACAAGATCCGGATTATCCGTGACAATCTCGATCTTTTCAGAGAGGCACATCTCTTTGAATTTCGCCGCGACTGATAAAGTCTCTGGCGTCTGGTTATGGACCAGTGCAATTTTCATATCCGATCTCCTCTCGACCAATCTCATCGGCTATCATCTCTTTTGTCAGAGAAATAGCGCTGGGCATCCTTGATTTCTTCGCGTATTTCCGACATCTCTTCGTCGAGTCTGAAGGCGGCTTCTGCCGCGCGTATCAGACGGTCATGCAGCTCTTCCGGATATTCGCCCCGATATTTGTAGTTCAATGAATGTTCGATCGTTGCCCAAAAATTCATGGCCAGAGTCCTGATCTGAATTTCAACAAGTATTTTCTTTTCTTCGTAAATACGCTGGACCGGATATTCAATCACCATATGGTAAGAGCGATAACCGCTCTCTTTTTTATGTGTAACATAATCCCGTTCTATAATGATTTCAAAGTCATTTCTTGCGCGCAATAGGCGCACAACCTCATGTATATCCTCTACAAATTGGCACATGATCCGCAAGCCGGCAATATCCTGCACATCCTGTTCCAGTCTGGTCAGGTCAATATCCCGGACTTCCGCCTTTTCCAATATGCTTTCCTTCTTTTTGACCCGCCCAGTGATGAATTCAATGGGTGCATGCACATTCTCATCGCGATACTGCTTACGGATTCCCTTCAGCTTAACTTTTAATTCCTCTACCGCTTGTTCGTACGGCGCTAAAAATGAATCCCAGTTTTCAACTTCCTTATTTTCCATAGAACGACACCCTATCATATAGTATATGCTACTTTATTTTATCACAATTATTTATGATTCTATACAATTCTTGTAGAAAAGGACCGAATTCATTTTCTCTTCATATTATTACGCTACGCTATCTGCACCAGCAGCTCTAAATAATCAACTGCGCAAAACTTATGATACAATAAGAATAAGATTTCGCATCACCTGCCAGTATATATGCTGATGAACGGCCTGCAACGAAGGCTCGAATTTTTGATCAGCAATCCCGACCAAAACGAACCTCATAACCGAAAGGAAGTAATGACGATGAGCCAAAATATTGAAAAAGAATTCAAAAACCTATTGAATAAAGAAGAATACGAAGCGTTGCTTACTGCCTTCAACCTTGATGAAACAGAACCTATCAAACAAACAAACGTCTATTTCGATACACCTGACTTTAAACTCAAGGGCCTGAACAGCGGACTGCGCATCCGCATGTATGAAGATAAAAGTGAAATCACACTGAAAACGCCGATTCAGGAAAATGAAAAATTGGAAACGAACGACGATTTGCCTCTTGAAGAAGCAAAAGCTTTGGTCGACTCCCACCGAATGAAGGCATCGGGAAATGTGGCCGATAACCTGAAAGATTTGGGCATAGCTGTAGAAGATCTTGTGATCATCGGGCAGCTCTCAACCATCCGCTATGAATTTCCCGGGGACAAAGGGACCTACTTCTTGGATAAAAGCTTCTACCAAGATCAAATGGACTACGAATTGGAATTCGAATCCGAGTCTTTGGAAGAAGGGGCTCTCGCATTCCAAACCTTCCTGGAGCTTCATGGCATAAAAGTCCGCAAAGCAAAACAAAAAATCGAACGCATGCTGGCCTATCCAAATTCGACAACACACCAGTAGTCAGCACCCGACAACGGCTTATACAGACAGACCCACTCTTCGGAAATCCAGGCGGAGAATGGGTCTTTTTACTTATTCTATTGAGAGAAAACAGACAAAAACGTGAGATCCCTCTATTTAAATCGGGTTTGAAGCCATACAAGATAAAAAAATCAGTCGATTTAGTTGCAATAATGTAAATTGTCTCGTAAAATACACCTTGACAACAAATCAGATAATACTGAACAAGAAAAATGAAGGTTGCACGGGAGAACAATAGCCTGTCCCAAAAGACAATTCTTCGAGAAGCCTTATTGCTACTTGTTTAGGCTTTTTTTTGGTAAACTTAAAGTAAGCAAAATAGGAAAGAGGGAGGGATAAAATGTATAGGTCAAAACAGAATACAACTGATTCTATCTCTTCTCCTCAACAGATTTTTGAGCTTTATCTATTTGTGAACCCGATCGGCTACAAATGCTACCGTACGGAACAAGAAGTCCTGAAATTCATGAGTTCGTTGGATGGACCTAAAGTCCACTTCCGTTTCATAACGTTCCATAATTTCAATACCGTCACTCAGTATATGAAGCGATTAAATTTACCGGAAAAAGATTTAACCTTACGTAATCAAATATACAGTTCAATCTATGATGCCTCATTGGCATACAAGGCCGCCTTGATGCAAGGCAAAAAACGCGGCCGCAACTTTTTGCTCCATCTGCAGAAATCACTTGCGGACGGCAAAACCACCTACTCAAATGAATTACTGGCGGAAGTGGCAGCCAAAGCCAAACTGGATGTCGACATGTTCTTTGAGGACAAAGAATCGCCTTTCGTAAAAAGCAGCTACGAAGCAGATCAGCATATCGCAAAAGAGATGAACATCAAAACGAATCCGTCGCTTGTCATCTTTGATAATCTGAATTATCAATACGGCCTCTTGTTGGAGGACAACATCACTGCCGAGGTACTTCATGAAGTGATCAAAGATTGCTCGGTTGCATGCGAACAGAAGAGTGCCAACATGAAAAAAACGAACATTACGACAATCGGAAAAAACTACCTACGCATCACCCACTAATGCGAAAAAGCTTCGCGGCCCCAATTGGCCGCGAAGCTTTTTTGTTTATTACGCTTGTTGCGCTGCAATCAATTGTTCCAGCTCGTTCAGACGTTCCTCAAACACTTTCATAGCATCCTCGATGTAAGCGGACTGGGTCATATCCACGCCTGCTTTTTTCATCACTTCAATCGGATAGTCGCTGTTTCCTGCTTTCAGATAGGAAAGGTACTTCTCCAGCGCGCCCTCTTCACCCTCCACGATGCGTTTTGCCAATGCCGTTGCAGCCGAAAAGCCGGTAGCGTATTGGTAAACGTAATAATTATAGTAGAAATGCGGGATGCGGGTCCATTCGATGCCGATCTCAGGGTCCTTTTCGACGGTCGGACCATAATATTTGGCATTCAGTTCTGCATAATAGGAAGTCATGAAATCTTGAGTCAACGGAACACCTGCCAAGGCTTGCTGATGGATGTAGTGCTCAAATTCAGCAAATTGGGTTTGACGGAAGATCGTTCCCTTAAAGCCATCCAAGTAATGATTCAAAATATAGATGCGGACTTTGGGATCGGTCTGGGTCTTCAGCAAGTAATCAGTCAGAATGTTTTCGTTCGTTGTCGAAGCGATTTCGGCCAGGAAAATCGAATAATCGCCGTACACATAAGGCTGATTCTTCCTCGTCAGATAGCTGTGCACACTATGACCCAGTTCATGGACCAATGTGTACAGTTGATTCAATGAATCTTGCCAATTCATCAGGATATACGGATTCGTGTCATAGGCGCCGGAAGAATAAGCTCCGCTGCGTTTGCCCTCATTCTCAAGCCAGTCGATCCAACGGTTGCCGAATGCTTCCTTGAGGATAGCCAAATAATCTTCTCCCAGTGGCTGAAGGCCACGCAAGGTTTCTTCAGTTGCCGCCTCGATGCTGTATTTGATCGGCGCTTCCCCTGTCAACGGTGTATACATATCGTACATATGCAACTCCTCTACACCCAACAATTCCTTGCGCAAGTCCACATAGCGATGCAGCAAAGGCAGGTGCTCATTGACCACCTGGAGCAACGTATCATAAACCGCTTCCGGAATGTGATTGTTTGCCAACGCCGCTGCACGGGCTGATTCATATTTATGCACTTTGGCTTTGTAATTGTGAGCCTTCACGTTCGTGGATAAGGTGGTCGCAAACGTATTTTTCAGACCCTCATACGTTTGGTAGAGCGCTTTGAAGGCCCCTTCGCGCACTTCCCGATCCGGACTTTCCATCAACTGCCCATACAAACCGTGAGTCAGTTGGACATCTTGGCCTTCCTCGTTCTTGACTATCGGGAAGGTGATGTCTGCGTTATTGAGAACCGAGAAAGTTTTACTTGGCGCAGCAAAGATTTCCCCAGCCCCCGCCAACAACTCTTCTTCTCTGGCGGACAGGACATGCTCACGAGCAGAGGTTAGGCTATCCAAAAGATGCGCATACGGCTGCAACTTTTCGTTCTCTGCCAAGTATTTCTCCAGCTCGTCCTCCGGAATCTCCAGTATTTCCGGTTCGAACCAAGAAGTCGCTTCACTGACGCTCGTCAAGATCGACAAAGCTTTGTCGTGCAGATTCTGATACAGGCTGTCTGCAGTATCCTGATCATTCTTCAGATGGGAGTAAACATAGACCCGTTCCAATTTCTGGTTGATCTTGAGGACTTCTTCAATCCCTTTCAGCAAAGATTGACTGCTTGAGCCGATGGATCCTTGCAAGGCCTTCACGAACGGCACTGCACCCGCTAATTCGTCCAACGCTTTCTCGAAAGCTTCATCTGTCGCAAAGATCGCTGTCAAATCCCATGTGGAAGTCTCCGGGACATCCGCTCTCTTCAGTCGTTTTTGTGTGTTTGTCATGCGGTTTCCCCCTCTAATTTCTCAATAGTATAATTTTATCATACCTTGGGACCGAAAGGATACTGGCAAGAATATACAGGTTCTAACCCAAGCAAGAATGATGAATATCCGTTTTTCCTTCCAACGGCGCAGAAAGCAGCACCCATTCTTCCCTGCCGATGGCCGCGGCATACCCATCCTCGACTAGGCGCATCATGAATTGGAGTAACGGTTCCCATAAATTCGCCTCATCAACTTCCTTCGACGTCCTTGTCCGGATCATGTTCATGCGTATGCATTTTGACAGCCAACCAAGCAGCTGCTTTTTGGTGAGAGGCTTTGTCGTTTCCGGATCGCTGAAATCCCGGAGAAGATAGTACCGCCAGATGTAGGCCGGTGTGCGGATGCCTAATGTTCGGCAAGGCAATTCGAACAGGAATGCCGGCAAATGATAAAGGTCCTTCCGATCGAGATAGACCGCCAACAGAAATTTCCGGTGCTCCGGGTCGGTGCGGTACCGCAACAGATTGATATCCTTCGCCTGCATATGTTTGCGGTCAACGGTTCCCCGGGCAGAGGGCGGCAGCAAATCGTCGCAACCGGGTAAGCAACCTTTTCTGTAAAGACTTTCTAAAGTAGCAACTTTAAGGTCATCCACCGTAATCGCAGTCTTCCCAAAATGAAATCGATCATCACTGCCCAACTTGAGGTGGTGATAGATGGCCATTTCTTCCGTCTGGGTATCCAGAATACCAATCCAATTTCCAAGCGCAACGGAATGATTTAAGAATTGATAAACCGCCTGCGTCATTTTGATGCCACCCGGTTGATAGTTCATCCCGCAAATCCACCATACTTCGTAGCCGAATCGTTGGTATCCCTGTGTCCGGTTCCTAAGATCGGCAGGCGAAATCGGACTGCACTGGTACTCCACAGCAATTTTCTTTCCATCCCCAAGAACTAGCAGGAGATCCGGACGCTGCTGCAATTCCGGAAGCCAACACTCCAAGGTAACTGCACTCCCTTCACTCTGGAACTTCTCAAAAAGCAGCTGCTTCCCTTTCAGATGGGGAAGCGTTTCGCCTTCCGAAAAAACGGCACAATCCGAATGTTGGTGATGGGCAAAATGCGCAACCATGATGTTTCCGTTTTTCAGCACCAACTTCCCCTTGCAGGCCGGACAATAATACTCCCCGACCTTCTTGCCTTTTTCTTTTGAAGCCTGGTAAGCCTGAATCAATTCCCCATTTGCATTTCTAGCGATCAGCATAAGCAACCGCCCTTTCTGTCTCTTTCCCATAATATCCGCGAATAAACAATAAAAAATCCGACCCTTTTCAGGATCGGATCTGATTATTTATTTAAAGTAATGTCTGGCTGATTCCAATGCGTTGTCTTGGATGACCAACTTACCGTATTCGCCCAATATCTCAACCGCGATATCAGATTCCTCCGCAAATTCCAAAGCCTTCAGAATTTCGTTGTCGATATTCGTTTCCGTCATCTCATCTATGAAATAGACAACCGTCAAATAATATTGATTATCATAATAGTAAAGCGAAGATACGCCGCTCTCCAAAAACATCCGTTTCGCCAGCTCCAAGAAATCATCAAAACTCTGGAATTTAAATACGACTTCCACCGGTGCCATATCATCTTCTTCAGATTCAACATCCGTTTTATCGCGTGCATTGAAACTCTTTGTCTGTTTTTTGATGTAATCCACTACATGCTCCAATTGATTGGAGCCATTCGCCATGTCGAAGTCGTCTTCATTATTCATCCCTTTACTGATGAATAACTCTAAGCCGTTCCCATTAGGCAGCACTTGGAAAGTAATTGCATCTGATTCATGAAATTGATTATCAACATCGACTTCCTCGAGGATGCTGTAGAAAAAGCTCTCGATTTGCTTTTGATTTCCTAATAAATCCAGAAAGGTGATGCCTCTTTCCTCTAAATCAGAATTCTCAATCAAAACGCGAATTGTGTTTTCGTTGATGTTTTCCATTTCCATCATGCTTCACCCCACTTTTCTTTCCCTATTTTTCTTATACCCATTGTAAATCAAATCGCAAAAATGTAAAGACAAAAGCACAAAATCTTTTAACTTCTCATTTGTTTTCTCATCTGAGCGTTTCTTTCCTGTCAAAATGCCAACGTTTTGCGGTCAAAAAAGACAAGTACAGCCGTTGATCCGGTGCACTTGTCTGTTGATTCCTGTTTAGTTGCTGTTGACTAGAAGTTTGCCAATCTTTGTGCTTTTTGTAGTTCCAACGCGCGGACTTCCCTCGGCAAGAAACGACGGATTTCGTCTTCGTTGTATCCCACTTGCAAACGCTTCTCGTCCAGAATGATCGGACGACGCAACAGGCCGGGATTATCCTCGATCAAAGTGAATAATGTATTTAAAGGTAAATCGTCTAAGTCGATGTTCAGTTCTTGGAACGCTTTGGATCGAGTGGAAATAATTTCTTCAGTGCCTTCTTCAGTCATTTTCAGGATGCTTTTGATTTCAATTTCTGTCAAAGGTTCGGAGAATATATTCCTTTCAGTATAAGGGATGTTATTTTCTTCTAGCCATGCACGTGCCTTGCGACATGAGGTACAACTTGGGGAAGTATATAATGTTACCATCTCTGATCTCTCCTTTTTTTGTAAGTTTTGTTTGTGAATCACTTACATATACTATTATAAACCAATCCGCACACAATAGCTATCCTTTTTTTTAGGGTTCTACAAAATTCTGTCACATTTAAGACACATCTTCACTTTTCAATAGTCAGCAAAAAGTTTGTGAAAACCTTATTTAACAGCATTTTAACCGAACGTATCTCAAATTCGAAGTTTTACAATTTATAATAAATATCGTTTGATAATTATTTTTTTCCGAATTCAGTCTAAATTTTAAAAACGCTTCCATTACCTCCACAGTCATCCGACTTTGTGCATTCGATTTAAATCGTGAATACAAACCCGATTTGCGTTATAATAAATAATGACGTACTTAACCTAGGAGGCTTTCTATGAAAAAGAAAATATTTTCCGGCGTTCAACCCAGCGGTATCCCGACAATCGGGAACTACATCGGAGCGATGAAACAATTCGTCCAACGCCAAGAAGATTACGACTGCACCTATTGCATCGTAAACCAGCATGCGATCACCGTACCACAAGATCCAGCCACTTTGACCGAAAGAACACGTGGATTGGCGGCACTTTATTTGGCGCTGGGAATCGATCCGAACAAGTCGACCATCTTCATCCAATCGGAAGTCCCTGCCCATGCTCAAGCTGCTTGGATCGTCCAATGCAACACTTACTTGGGCGAATTGGAACGAATGACCCAATTCAAAGATAAATCATCCAAACAAGAGACAGTTTCGGCCGGATTGCTGACCTACCCTCCTTTGATGGTAGCGGATATCGTCCTCTACAATACGGATTTCGTCCCTGTCGGCGAAGATCAGAAGCAGCACATGGAATTGACAAGGGATTTTGTGCAGCGTTTCAACAATAAGTATGGGAAAGGCAAAAAAATCCTTTCCATGCCGGAGCCAATGATTCCCGAAGACGGCGGACGGATCATGAGCATCCAAGACCCTACCAGCAAAATGAGCAAATCCGACAAGAACACAAAAGGCTACATTTCCTTGCTGGATGAACCAAAAGTCATCCGCAAAAAAATCAAGAGTGCTGTCACCGATTCAAGTGGCATTATTGAATACGATAAAGAAAATAAGCCTGGCATCTCGAACTTATTGACGATTTTCTCGGCCTTTACCGATCGCTCGATCGATGACTTGGTCAAAGAATTTGCGGGCTCAGGCTACGGTAATTTCAAAGAAAAACTGGCGGATGCCATCATTGCTGAATTGGAACCGATGCAGAATCGTTATTACGAGTTATTGAGTTCCAAAGAATTGGATGACATTTTGGATGCAGGCGCAAAACAAGCGAATGCAGTTGCCTCCGAAACCTTGAAACGCATGGAAACAGCAATCGGCCTCCACAGATAGAATATAAAAGCTGAACGGGTTTGTTCAGCCCTACAGATGTAAAAGAGAAGCTCCGCAAATTGCGGGGCTTCTCTTTCTTTATCAGTACAATTCTTCAAGCAACTCTTCTGCTGTCACATTACCGAAGTATTTTTTGATGTCAAGTTCATTCAATTTGGCCAGCATATCCTCTTTGGCATATTTGACTCCGATAAAAGCATCTTCAACATCCTTGATTTCCCCCAAGCCAAAGAAATCTCCGAAAACCTTCAGCTGTTGGATATGCCCATCTTCAACGTTCATGCGGATTTCAATGGATCCGATCGGAAAACGATGATGTTTTTGGATTTCGAATTTGGGTGATTTGCCGTAATTCCAATCCCAGTTGCCGAAGTACTCTTCGCGGATTTCATAAACGCGTTTCCAATCTTCATCGGTCAAATGGTACTCTTTTACTTCCTCACGCGTTTCGACATCAAAAATCGACAACAACATCAAGTCTCGGAATTCTTCCGTAGTCAGGTTTTGATAAGCCTCATCAACAAAAGGTTTGATGTTGGTCACGCGGCTGCGGATCGACTTGATGCCTTTCGATTCGATTTTCTCTTTGCGTGGTTTCAATGCGCCGGTTACGGCATCCAGATCGGAGTCGAAAAGGATTGTCCCATGGGCGGTCATTCTTCCGTTTGTCGCATACATGGCATTCCCCGAGAATTTTTTCTCTCCGATGACCAGATCATTTCTGCCTTTTAATTCAGCTTCCTTGACGCCTACGCTGTGCAAAAAGGAAATGACCGGTTTTGTGAATTTCCCGAAATCGCGGAATGAATCACCGTCATCCTTCGTGATGAAGCAGAAAGAGAAGTTCCCCAAATCGTGGTACACTGCGCCGCCCCCGGACATACGGCGGACGATGTGTATCTTATTCGCTTCGACGTAATCCGCATTGATTTCTTCGATCGTATTCTGATTGCGGCCGATGATGATCGAAGGCTCATTGATATAGAACAACAGAATCGGCTCATCCAAGATTTTTTCCTTCAGTAAAAATGTCTCCAACGCAATATTGACGCTAGGATCCAACTGTCCTTGATTATCCACAAAATACATAAGCTTATACCTCTCCCATTCTTGATTCGATTTGTCGTTTCGCTTCGTTCTGGTTGATAGACGCGATCAGATTGTGACGATCCGGTCCTTTTCTGCAAGCGTGACGGTCACGGACGGCGCTGCTTCTTTCGCTTGACCCAGCAGCATGGATAGCTCGCCTTTTTGCGGCAAATGCGTCAGTATCAGCTGTTTGACTGCTGCACCTTCAGCTATCGCCCCAACTTCGCCTGCAGTCATATGCGCATGGTGTCGCTCGTTGCCGTTGAACAGGTTCGCATCAGCCAAGAACAGGTCAGCATCCTTCACAAAAGGCACGAATGCTGGTAAATAGGCTGAATCCGCCCCGAAGACGAAGACCTTTCCGGTGGCGATCTCCTCGATCCGCAACGCATAGCACGGAACCGGATGGATGGTTTTCAAAAAACGGATCCGGAATGGCCCCAATTCCAACGTTTCATCCGGAGCATAGGCAATCCCTTCACTCACTCCCGTCATCTCCAACAAGCGGAAAAATTCCGATTCAGTATGCCCGTATATCGGCAGTACTTTTTTTGCCTTGCCTTCTGCAGGCTCTTTCAGCTGAAAAGTATATTGCAGGACACCCAAGTCCGCAATATGATCTGCGTGATAATGCGTCAGGATGAGCGCATCCAAATCCAAAGGGTCCAAATGATGCTCCAGCGACAACAAAGCATTGCTGCCGACGTCGATCAATAGTCTGAAATCATCGGATGTCAGCAGATAAGCTGTCGTACCGACATCTTTTGTAGGATAGCCGCCCATGCAGCCCAAAATTGTCAATTCCATTAAACGTCCCCCAATCCAATATCTGATAAGCAAAGAATCCTATCCAGATTATATCATGCCTCAAGCCATCCTCAACGGCAAACTCTTTCATAGCAACGAAAAGAAACAGTTTTTTTAAAAACAATAACAGCTCTATATCATAGAATTCATTATAGCACCAATCAAAAACAAACACTACATGAAATTAAAAACAGTCCACCATTATCTGTAAACATACAGATAGGCGGACTGTTACATTATGTATTCGGGTTGTCATTCTTTTCCAGTTGTTTCATGTAATGGATCGCTTCATGCGCTAAGCGTTTCCCTTCAATGATGGCATTTTCCATTCCATAACCAGTGATTCCGTTTCCCCCGACAAAAATGCCTCTTTTTGCATATTCTCCATGGACTGGATAGCCTTCAGCCAACATCTCCTGTCTTTGTTGCAGACTGAAATGCGGTACGGCCTTTTCCCAACGATATAAAGTGGTCTGCAGAGGTTCCTCGGTCAAGGCCAAAATTTCCTTCACTTCATTCTTGATAATATCCATCACGAGATCATCGGCTAATTCTATCAAGGTTTCTTCCAAACGTCTGCCGAATTCCACAAGCACGTAATAATATTCCGCTTGTTCAAACAGCGGCCATTTGTTGTTCAAAACGACAAGCTTGGTGCTATGAAAAGAACTCCTCCGCGGAATCACAAACCCCTGCCCTTCAGGAAGGTTTCTGACTGCCTTTTTATTTATTTTGAAAAAAACTGTGCCGACACTGGTGCTTTGGGATTTCGGAAAAGCAATTTCATTAGAGAATCCATCCAAAAATCCAAGTGATTCCTGAGGGTTTGTTGTGACGACAACACTTCCCGCGCGCATGGATTCACGTCCGTTCAATTCAATCAACAGCAGATCATCTGACGCATTGCTCAATGATTTCACTTTCTGATTCAAGTATAGATGGCCTTCCATGTGTTGGGCCAGACGCTTGGTTAAGCTTGCCAAACCTTCCTTGAAGGTATACTCCTGGCCGGATCCATCGGCGTAACGCATCAGCTGCTCTTTTTTATCCTTGCCGATGTGCGCCTTCCCGTAGATCGTCACCAAATTTTCATCGAATAATTTTACTGGCATCAGTTCCATGGAGCCATAGACGTTATCCGGGAAATAGGGTTCAGCCATATAATCGACCACTTCCCGCCCCAAACGGAATTCCAAAAAGTTGTCGGTGGAATATTCCGGGTTTTCATGCAGATTTTTGGACAGGAAAATACTGTTCATGAACGCTCGGAGCTTTGCATCCAAGGTCAATCCATTGGCCTGCCAAATATCATT
Organism: Trichococcus sp.; assembly: GCF_049589555.1. Classification (GTDB taxonomy): domain Bacteria; phylum Bacillota; class Bacilli; order Lactobacillales; family Aerococcaceae; genus Trichococcus. The sequence goes on along the minus strand of NZ_JBAWAZ010000041.1, from coordinate 2,874 downwards.
AAGGAAAAGCGGCATGCCGTGGTAGGTTGGCATAACGTCATCAATGACTGCACTCCCATCGAACAACACCAGTTTGCCCCCATAGCTGAATTGCTTTTCATTTTCCAAGCCTAATTCCTGCAGAAAATCGGAAATATCCGCCCTTCTCGAATCGAAAGCTGATGCTCCCACATCAATCGCATAACCGTCCATATCAATCGTGTGGATCATGCCGCCGACAGAGGATCGATCCTCCAGAACGACATATTCAAACGGGAGGTTTTGTTCCCGGATGGCTTTATCGATTTCATAAGCGGCTGTCAATCCCCTCAGCCCGCCGCCGATGATCGCGATACGTCTTTTCATCTTCTCCATCCTGCCATCCCCTCCTCTCGCTATCTTGATTCCTACTTTTTCATTATCTATATCTTACTCTATCCACCAACGAAAATATGTGGATACTTTTCGACAGATATTCACACTGCTCTTGTTTTATACGTTTTCGCGGATCTGTTTGACTGTATCGGCATCCAAACGCTTGACTAATTCGGTGACCAATTTGACTGCATTCAGATAATCATCTTCATGGATCATGGACGTGTGCGAATGCAGATAACGTACCGGCACAGTGATCGCGAAGGAAGGAATGCCATCCAAACTCTGATGCTGGGCGCCTGCATCCGTTCCGCCGCCCGTAATGACCGTATACTGGAATGGAATTTCGCATTCTTCGGCAACGCCGACAATGAAGTCGCGCAAGCCACGATGCGGAATCATCGACGCATCATAAATCAATAACTGCGGCCCTTTCCCTAATTCGGAATCCGCTTCTTGAGGCGTCATTCCCGGGGTATCCCCTGCCGTCCCTGTATCCAAAGCAAATGCGATATCCGGACGGATCATATGCGTGGCCGTCTTCGCACCGCGCAGGCCTACTTCCTCCTGGACATTACCGCCGCTGAAGATCACATTCGGGTGCCCGGCTTTTGCGACATTTTCCAACACTTTAAGTGCAACAGCCAAACCGATGCGGTTATCCCAAGCCTTCGCCAGCAGGAATTTGGAATCGTTCATGCGTTTGAAGGAAATATACGGCGTAATCATATCGCCGGGCTTGATGCCCCATTCCGCTACTTGTTCTTTCGAAGAAGCGCCGATATCGATGAACATATCTTTGATTTCATATGGCTTTTTGCGCGCTTCCGGCGTAAGGACATGCGGCGGTTTGCAGCCTATGACTCCGTGGCAGCGCTCGCCTTTCGAGTTGGTGATTTCCACTTGCTGGGCAAGCATGACCTGATTCCACCAGCCTCCCAAAGTTTGGAATTTGATGAAACCCTTCTCGGTTATGCTCGTGACCATGAATCCCACTTCATCCAAGTGCCCCGCCAACAAAATGGTCGGCCCCTCTTCCGCTCCTGTATGTTTGGCAAAGAGACCGCCCAATCCGTCCTGCGAAAAGCTTTCGGCGAAAGGTTCGGCATAACGTCTGAAGACTTCGCGGACCTCGCCTTCATTGCCCGGAACGCCTCTCGCATCCGTCAAATCGATCAGCATTTGTAATTCTTTCTCTTCCAAAATGATACCCCCATTGATTTACTGACATAATATCAGTATAGCATTCACAGTAAAAAAAACAAAAAAATCGCCGCTCTCCCGGTCAAAGACCGGAGGGCAGCGATTAGAAAATTATTTAGCCAAAGCAGCTTTAGCTTGTTCAGCTACTGCAGTGAAAGCTGCAGCGTCTGTAACAGCCAAGTCAGCCAACATTTTGCGGTTCATTTCGATACCAGCAAGTTTCAATCCGTGGATCAAAGTGCTGTAGCTCATGCCGTTGATGCGAGCAGCCGCGTTGATACGAGTGACCCATAATCTACGGAAGTCACGTTTCTTTTGACGACGGTCTCTGTAAGCATAAGTATAAGATTTCATTACTTGTTCTTTAGCTGTTTTGAATAATGTATGTTTTGAACCGTAATAACCTTTAGATAATTTAATAATCTTTTTGCGGCGTTTACGGGTTACTGTCCCACCTTTTACACGTGGCATAGTGATTTCCTCCTTATTAGAACCAAAGTTCTATCTCGTATTGTTGTTTAGAATTATTTCATTTGTGATAATTGTTGGCTGATGCGTTTCATATCAGATGCGCTAACCATTGAAGCTTGACGCAATTGACGTCTTTGTTTCTTCGTTTTTCCGTGGAATCTATGGCTTGTAAAAGCGCTCCAACGTTTTAGTCCGCCGTTACCAGTTCTTTTGAAACGTTTAGCTGAACCACGGTGAGTTTTTTGTTTTGGCATTTGTCTTTCCTCCTAAATTAAGTTACAAATTTATTTATCGGCTTTTGGTGCCAACATCAAGAACATGCTTCTTCCGTCCATTTTAGGATGAGATTCAATCGTCGAAACGTCAGTAAGCTCAGATGCAAGGCGATCAAGGACCCTTTGTCCGATTTCTTTATGGGTGATTGCACGTCCTTTGAATCGGATGGATGCTTTCACTTTGTCACCTTTTTCCAAGAATTTGCGAGCATTCCGCATTTTCGTTTGAAAATCATTTTCGTCGATGGAAGGACTCAAGCGCACTTCTTTAAGGCTTACCACTTTTTGGTTTTTACGGGCTTCACGTTCACGTTTTTGTTGATCGAAACGGAACTTACCGTAATCCATAATACGGGCAACGGGCGGGTTTGCATTTGGCGATACCAAAACTAAATCTAAATTTGCTGCTTCTGCAATCTGCAATGCATCACTTTTCGATTTGACTCCTAGTTGCTCGCCGTCACTACCGATAATGCGTAGCTCGCGGGCACGGATGCCGTCGTTAACCATCATATCTTTTGCTATGGTCGTTCACCTCCATGATATTTGAGAGAAAGAACGCAGAAAAAAG
>NZ_JBAWAZ010000040.1:0-3986 GCF_049589555.1 Trichococcus sp. | reverse complement strand
GCCGCTTGTTTGAGGTGATCGGCTGATTCGTCAGCCGGAACCGCCAAATCGTATTTTTCGAACAGAACAGTCATTTCAGAAACGTGCTGTGCTTCAGCGGATACGATGTTGTTGAACGGAGCTTGATCCCCGAAGGTTCCCAGTACGTAGGCGTATTCTCCGTGGGCCAATTGTTCATCCTGAATGGCATATGTGAACATCTCTTCCATCGTCAGATCGTTGTCCGCCAAGGCGCCGACCGCACCGTAGATGTATGGCGCTTCAATCGATTCGTCTTCTTCCATGTCGCTTTCTTCGCTGTCTTCCATTATGGATTCATCTTGTTCGGAACTGTCCTCTGCTTCTGAACTGCTTTCGGTCACTTCCGTTGAGCCGGATGCCGAAGAATCGTTTGTCGCAGCATCGTCGTCCGCTGTACAACCAAACAACAACAAAAGACTCAAAAACGTGGTCGACCCGTATAGTTTCTGCTTCCTGTTCATCTTTTCTCTTCCTTTCATTCAAAGCGATAGGAGCGATTGGGTAGGGGAATTGCTAACATTTTCAGATGATGGATGGCAAGGTTGAACAAAGAATTTGTCTCCTTAAAAGTACGCCTAGGGTGGGTAAATGTCAAAAAATTGGGCTATAATTAAGAAAAATATTTTAGTTTCCGAGCTGTCTCAATATTTGCATAGGCACAATGTTTTGAGTACTATTAAGGTAGGAGAACACTTTCTTTATTGCGCAAAATGCTGTGCGTCTGAGACTATCCATAGGCAATTATTTTTCTTATTTGGGACATTGAAAGAGGAGGAAATGAAGATGGAAACAAAAGTACAAACAAAACAAGCTGAAGCGCCCATCAAAATCGCGGTGGTCGTGACGTATCTGATCATGATTGCAGTTAATGCTATGGCAAATATCCTGCCGATCAACGGCATCGACACAGGAGCGGTATCGGATTCCTATCCGAACTTGTTTGCACCTGCCGGATTGACGTTTTCGATCTGGGGCGTCATCTATCTTTTGTTGGCGGGTTACACACTTTACCAATTCGGCTTATTTCAAGGCGATAAGAGCAAGGTGAAAACGGAACTGCTTAAGAAAGTCAGCATCGTCTTTTCGGTCAATTCCTTGGTGAACGCTGCTTGGATCTTCAGTTGGCATTACCGCATGATCGGCCTGTCGGTGATCCTGATGCTAGTGCTTCTGCTGAGCCTGATCTACATCAACCAGTTGATACTGAAGGAAAAACTCGATCAGAAGGAAAAACTGTTCATCCGGCTGCCGTTCAGTGTTTATTTTGGCTGGATAACGGTGGCGACGATTGCGAACATCACGACGCTGCTGGTCGATATCGGCTGGAATGGCTTCGGGATTCCCGAGTCGATCTGGACGATCCTGATCATCGTGATCGGACTTGCAATCGGAGCCGTCACGATGATCCGCAACCACGATATCGCATACGGACTCGTGATTATTTGGGCTTATGCGGGCATCCTGATCAAACACATGTCTGAGGACGGGTTTGCCGGGCAGTACTCGGAAATCATCACGACCGTCATCGCCAGCATCGTGCTGATGGGCGTGGCAATCGGCTATGTGCTCTTCGCAAAGAAACAAATTCCGCCATCCTGAAATGAGGGATCCAGAAAGGTTGATGCAAACTGCGTACAATAGAAAGCGAAATCCGCGACTATCTTTTAGATAAAATCATCCATCACGGTTTTCCGGAAAATAAAAAATTGCCTAGCGAAAACGAATTGGCGAACTTTTTCGGGACGACCCGCAATAGTGTCCGAAAAGTCTATGAGACGCTGGAAGCGATGGGCTACATCAGCTCCAAACAAGGGCTCGGGCATTTCCCGCGCGAAAAACGTCCAGCCATCGAACTTGCGTTGCGCGGGGATGTCAGTTTTTCCGAAAAGATGAATCAGCAAAATATCCCTTACCGTTCCCGGAATGTTCACTGCAAATTGGTGGACGAAGGGGGCGGGGATGAACGCTTACGGCAAATGCGCGGAGAAGGCGAACTCTATGAAGTTTGCCGATTGCGCATCGTCCATGACGTGCCGGCTGCGTTGCATTATTCCTATGTTTCGACAGCGATGTTCCCGGACATCAAGGCTGAAGGTGGGGATATCGGATCGATGTTCAGCTATTACAACACGAAAGGCTACCGCGCATTCACAAGCAGCGGCTCGGAGTTGAGCGTCTCCTTCCCACATTCGGAGGAACAGGAATTGCTGGAGTGCGGGGAACTGGTGCCGCTGCTGATCCTGGAAAGCGACTGCCGCGACAAAGCGAGCGGCCGCTTGCTGGAACTGACCAAAATCGTCTACCGCAGCGACCGATTCAGCTACAAAATAAATGTTTAACAGCAACACCGCCGTGCCGGCGCAAAACAACCGGTCCGGCGGTGTTTTTTGTCGTGGTGTGGGTTTTCTTGTCCACAAATATGCTCTTTTGCGTTTACAAAATGCTTACAGTGTTTACATAAGCTTAACCGGAAATTCATGGTTTCGAACTTGGCGACAAGTTACACTGATTTTCGAAAGGGGTGTTCCAGTTGAATAAAAGAAGAAGGACACGGATTTTGATCGATTACGGAAGGGCCGCTGCACTGCGGATGGCCGAGACTATCGAAGGCAGCTATCCCATTGAAATGATTTCCGAACCAAACGAAGCGTTGACGATGATCAAAGTGAGGGAATCGGCCCAGAATTCCCTGTTCTACCTCGGTGAGGTGCTGGTCACGGAAACGAAAGTGCGCATCGCTGGGAAACTCGGCATCGGCCTCGTCAAAGGCCATGAGGCGGAACTTTCGCGCGCCTTGGCCATCATCGATGCGACCTACAGCGCGGGACTGCCGGAAACGCAAGAATGGCAGGAAATACTCGAGCAATTGGAGCTTGCAGGGGAAGAAGCGATCTACCACAGGCAAAGAGAGCTGGCGCGGACCAAAGTGAATTTTGAAACGATGAACCAATAGGAGGATAACATGCACAACAAAGTGAAAGACTCACAACGGGTTTTCCGGAAAATTCTGGATAGTCTGTCCCGCCCGGGGAAAATCGTGGCGCTGGACACAACATTCGCATACAGAACGATGTTATTGGATGAAACAATGGATATCCTGATGACCCTGTTGGACAGGGAAGTGACGTTCCATCTGGTCGGCGAGGATGCGTCGACTACAGAAGAAATCGAAATACGCACCTTGGCCCGTTCAGCTCGATTGGAAGCTGCGGATTACATCATCATCCCGAAAGCGGCGGATCGGTTACTTTTAGGCGAAGTTTTCCGCCAAGCCAAGAGAGGCACGCTGTTGGACCCGAACCACAACGCGACCGTGATTTTGGAAACGGAAGCCATCTCAACGGATGCAACCTATGTCTTGAGCGGCCCAGGCGTCAGGGAATGCGAATGGTTGGACATCACTGCAGCCAACCATTGGATTCCTGCCCGCAATGAAGCAGTCGCTGAATTTCCGCTGGGCGTCGATTGTTTCATCGTCGATCAAGGCGGTTCCTGCATCGGTTTGCCGCGAACGACGGTTCTGGAAGGGGTGCGCTAGATGGGATATGTAGCAGTAAAAGGCGGACAGGAAGCCATTGCGCAATCCAATCTGGGGTTGACCTATGCCCGCGTCAGAAGCGGAAGGATTTTGGATGTGGAGGATATCCTCGCGGGTATGCGTCCGTTGGTCGATCAGGTGATGTCGGAGAGCAGCCTCTACGATGAAGAGTTGGCTGCTTTGGCCATCAAACAGGCGGGCGGCAGCATGGAGGAGGCGGTCTTCCTTATGCGCGCGCACCGGTCGACGTTGTCCCGCTTGTATTACACGACGGCGACAAACACAAAGGAGATGTTTGTGGAACGGCGCATTTCGGCATCCTTCAAGGATATTCCGGGAGGACAGCTGCTGGGCATCGCCAATGACTTTACGCAACGATTCCTCGACTTCGATCTTCTGACTGAAACAGAAGAGGAGGCAATCCAAA
>NZ_JBAWAZ010000039.1:0-3159 GCF_049589555.1 Trichococcus sp. | reverse complement strand
CTGGGACATAATATGGCTTGTTCCCCTTTTTCTCCAGCATCGATTCAAACTCATCGAACTCCAGAATAGTTTCGTGAACGAAATAATCCTTGTGGGGATAAGTATGCCCCCTTTTCAGTTCCGCCGGCGGATTTTTTAGATACGCCTCCACTTCCCCCAAACTGATTGGCTCCTTGTTTTGGGTGTTGTAAATCTCCACTAAAATATCCTTCTGGATCATGCCGTACAAATTGCTCAATGCAATGATGTAGTCTGTCAATTGATTCATGCTGTCACTCCGCTCGGTTATTATTTTGCATTCCTTCTTTTGTATATTTTACTATAGAGAAGCATGAGGAATACAGAATAACCTGAAAAATTATGGAGCTTTTTATGTTCCTCCGGTTAGAAGCACCTCTGCCGGAGGAAAACCTCCCAAAAGACTACTACCTCCGACCACCGCGCCTTCGCCGGAGTACGGTCGCCCGCAATGCATCCAGCTCCGACTAGCATTCTCTCCCCGGAGCTGGCTAGCTTTCCCCAAATTCAAAAAAGTCGAGGATCACTATTCCTCGACTGCATCTAAGCGTTCATTCAATTGTGTTAATTTTCGGCTACGATTCACATCTTCCACAATAATCGTCTTGTAAAAATTTCGCACTAATTTGCGACTGAATGCATTTTGTTGTATACAGTACACACAGAAATCTTCGGCCGAATCTTGGTTGATCAGTTCGTCCTTATCCTCTAACGAAATCCGATAATCCTCCATTACCACAACCGTTCGTATATCGAAATCATTGCTGCAAATGATTCCTGCATTTATCATCAAACAGGCGGCAACGGTCGCAATTTCGCCTAAATTCGATACCGTCTTAGGCCGCTTGCCTACTGAGATTCTTTGTAAATTCATACGGTGAAAAGCATCTTTAACATCAGTTAAACGCTGCTGATAAATCTCCTGCTCGATCGGCGACAATGAGGTAACGCTTTTGGGATCAAACAGGCTCCACTTTCCGCTCGCAATTAACCCATCAACAGTGTTCTTAACCGACGGAAATAACAATTCATTGTAAACCTCTTTATGGATATAGACATTCTGATATAGTTCATTAATCCAGTCAAACACGTTAGCTTGTTGAAAATCGGCGGCAAAGATTATCATATTGGAATCTATGAATACTTTATCGGAACGATTATTCATCATCAAAATCCATTTCTCCAATCAGCTTTTGCCTTTCTTTCCAATAAGCTTTTGATTGTTTGGGATCTGTATGCTTCAGAAGGTTTGCCGCAACCTCTAAAGTGATATCCTTATCTTTTAACAATTGGGCAACTTCTTTTGACAATGAACTAAATTGAACAAAACGATCTGGCTTATCAAGTACACTAGGTGATATCCCCAGGGCTTCGCGTACTCTAATCCAATCACCTTCGGTTCTTTGGGAAATGGCTAAGGGAAATCTTTTTCCTAGCTCTTGTAACCTTCTGACTACAGCTTGGTAAGGCATGGAAGAAATATCCGCAATTCTGATGACCAGAACATCATTTGTCTCATTCAGCTTTTGAATTAATTTCTCAACTGAGCGCTTAGGAAGCATTACAGCGGCTGCAAAATGATCTGCAGCTCGCTCATGATCAAACTCAGGAATATCTGCAAGCGGGATTTTTCCTGATTCATACTGAAGGTGCCATAATTCGTGGGCGGCACTGTAATACCTCGAGCGCAGCGCTTGACTCGTATTGATTGCAATAAAATGCTTATCAAAAAAATGCACTGCTGCTCCATAATATTCGGAATCATCCACGATTTGATAAACGACAAACGCTTTTTCTGATAATAATTGTTCAATATCACTACCCAAGAAAAGTTCACTGCCCACAGAATCGTTCAAAAATTCAGTTGCATACTGCTCAGCTACGATTTCAGAAATTCTTTTTATATTCGTCATGATATTACCTCTACTTAACAATCAGTTGAGCAAAATGTTCAACATCAAGTAATAATTGCGCTAACCCACGTTCACCATCTTCAGTAGAAATTTTCCCGCGCAATGAATAAACCAATTCGTCAGCTTTAGTTTCTTCGGAGCTTGCTAATTCCGCAATGGTTTTACCTGTAATTTCTGTCATTTTTGCAATATGGACAGGTTGAAGTTTTCTTTCGCCATTAAACAATTGGCTAATCAATGACGGAGCGACACCCATTTGGTTCGCTAACCACGCCTGCGTATACTGGTTTTCTGCCAACCATCCCTTTACATTTAATAATGTATTTTCATCACTTCTCATTAGTAATCCCCTCCTACTTTCAGTAGTAGTATAACACTATTTGTGATTGTTCACAAATTTAGTAACCCACATTTGTGAATACCTACTAATCCAAATCACATCTGAGCAGCATCCGCTTTACCAGAGCTGACGCGCTCCTCCGGTGAGGAGCCCCTCTGCCGGAGGAAAACCTCCAAAAAGATCATTACCTTCGACCACAGCGGCTTCGCCGGAGGAGAACATCCAAAAAAGACGATTACCTCCGACCACCGCGGCTTCGCCGGAGTACAGCCTCCCGCAATGCAGCCTACTCCGGCCAACATTTGCTCCCCGGATTTGAGCTGCCCGCCGCAGTCCTGTCTTTCGATGAGCGCTCCGCTCATCGGAGCTGACGGTTTCCTCCGGGCAGCGATCCTTCCGTCGGAGGAGAAGATCCCAAAAAGACGATCACCTTCGACCACAACGGCTTCGCCGGAGTACAGCCGCCCGCCATGCAATCTCCTCCGGCCAGCATTCTCTCGCCGGAGCTGGCTAGCTGGCGCAGTGCTGTTCTCCTGGCAGCGCCCGCTTCATCGGAGGACGCCCGCCCACTGGATCAGTAACGCTCTGCTATCTCCCTGTCGTAAACATCTTCAGCAGTACGCAGGCCTTCATCCCACCAGTTGCGGAGGATGCTGTCGAGGTAGGCGTATGATTTGGCGCCGTAGCGGCCGGCTTTGGAGAAGGCGTGAAGCACGATTTCTTCATCGCCGAAGTATGAGGCCCATTGCAGGAGGCCTTCATGGATGTGGCGTGTGAATGGCAATTGGGTGCCGAAATGGGCAGCCCATTTTTCTTGCCAGTAGGCGAAGTCGTTTGGTGGCGTTTTTTCGTTTAATTTAAATTCTGAATCATCTTCGTCTTCTTCTA
>NZ_JBAWAZ010000038.1:0-1962 GCF_049589555.1 Trichococcus sp. | reverse complement strand
GCGGCGGACTCTGGATCGCCTCATGGGGCGGCTTCAAGAACCGGATCCATTCCATCGCTTTTGCGATCGGGGCCATGGGTTTATGCACCTTCGGGATGGGTGTGATCCCGAATTTCTGGATTTACCTTTTCCTGATGGGTCTCGTCGGTCTCGTCATCCCGCTCCTTAACGCTCCGAGCATGACGCTGCTGCAGGAAAAGGTCGAGGAAGATTTCCTTGGCCGCGTCTTCGGCGTCCAAAGCATGGTCTCAAGTTCGATGATGCCGCTGGGGATGCTGATCTTCGGACCGCTCGCTGACCGGATGGCGATTGAGATACTGATGGCCGTATCGGGTGTATTCATGATGGTCGTGGCCTTCTTCGCCATCCGTGACCGGGTCCTGCTGGAAGCCGGCAAACCGGAAGTATCAGACACCGGGAAAGAATGAAACTAGAGACTGGAGCTGCCGCATCGGGCAGCTCTTTTTTGTGGTTGTCCGATACTCTGTGGTTATCGGACACTGAAGCGCAAGACGAGCAACAAAGCATAATTGTTGGCAAACCACAAAGAAGAACCCGTCTGATTTTTGGACGGGTTCTTCTTCATTATTAGTAGTAGTTTACAATCCGCATTTCAGCTGCGCGCCGCAGTTGGTGCACGTGTTGCAGCCGCCAAGATCTTCGACCGTACCTTGTCGGCAGATCGGGCAGGTGTCGCCGATTTCGTTGCCGATAGTGACATCGGTTGATGTGAGATTGGCTATCGAATCAACCAGGAAAGTCTTGTCCTTGTTGATTTTGACGTGCTCTTTCTCTTCCTCAAGCTTAGCTTCGTCATCCCAAACGTTTTCTTCGGCTTTCAGCGTCAGCACCTGCGAATCGCGGCTGCCGTCGACGTAGACCGTACCGCCCTTGGCTCCGCCCAGGTAAAGGCGCTCGTAGATTTTTTCGACTTGATCGACTGTGTAGCCTTTCGGCGTATTCACCGTTTTCGAGATGGAGCTGTCGACCCAGCGCTGGATCGTCGTCTGCACATCGACGTGCTCTTCAGGAGCAAGCGTCATGGCGGTCGCGAAATAATCAGGCAACTGATTCGGATCGGCATCCGGATGACGATCCAGATATTCTTGGACGATATCCGCCTTCACTTCGATGAATTTGCCGAGACGGCCGCTGCGGAAATACGTGAACGAGAAGTAAGGTTCCAACCCGGTGGAAACGCCGGCCATCGTGCCAGTCGATCCGGTAGGCGCCACCGTCAACAGATGCGAGTTGCGGATGCCGTATTTCAGGACGCCTTCACGGACATGCTCCGGCATTTTTTTCATGTAGCCAGTGTTGATGAAACGCTCGCGCAGGATCTGCGTCTCTTTTCCGGTCTGTCCGACCAGGAACGGGAAGCTGCCGCGCGTCTTCGCCAACTCGATGCTTTCCTCGTAGGCCGCCACTGCGATCGTTTCGAAGACTTGATCAATCAGCTGCAGGCTTTCCAGTGAACCGTAGCGGACGCCGCAATAGATCAGCATATCCGCCAAGCCCATGATCCCCAAGCCAATCCGTCGTTCGCCAAGCGCTTGTTTTTTGTTCTCCTCCAGGAAGTAAGGGGTGGAGTCGATGACGTTGTCCTGCATATGGATACCGGTGCGGACAGTCTGTTCCAATTTGGCGAAGTCGACCATCTGCAGGTCCTTGTTGACCATTTCAGCCAGATTGACTGCGGCCAAGTTGCAGACGGAATAGGCTGCCAATGGCTGTTCGCCGCAAGGGTTGGTCGCGACGACTTTTTGACCGTAGGCTACCGCATTCGTCATTTTGTTGGCGTTGTCGATGAAGAAGATGCCAGGCTCTGCCGCGTAAGTGGCGCAGACATTGATCAGCCGCCACAATTCGCGGGCTTTGACGGTCCGGTAGGTGCGGACGGCGTTGCCGGTAGCTTCCCATTCGCGGGCATCGCCGCAGTTGGTCCATTCGGCATCGTAGTGC
>NZ_JBAWAZ010000037.1:0-12305 GCF_049589555.1 Trichococcus sp. | reverse complement strand
GACATAGATGGTTCCGTGCTGATCACCGGGCAGATAAGTTTCAAAAATCCCCTTGGGTTTCTGCACCATCGCTTTTTTTTGGGACGGCTTCTTGGTGGTGTCATCTGCATACGTCCAAACTTCCACGGATTTGGCTGTAGGGGTCCAAACCCTCAAAAGCGTTCCTTCTTTTCCGTAGAGCGCTCCCAGTTCGCCATCATACGAAAAATAGTTATCAAAATCATTCGATCTGACGAACAGAAACATTTCCTTGTCGATCGTTTCTTTATCCCGCGTGTCGCTGAAGAGTTTTTCCAAATCATAGCTCTCCAACCAACTCTGGAAATCCTCCACCATCTCGTTTCACCTCCCTCCTATAGTATACCAACCATGGATGAGTTCCTGTACTCAAAAGGCATGTCAAAAAGCGTAACCGGCAGAAATAATTGCCGATTACGCTTCATTGTGATGTCGCCTACCTCTATTCACACACCATGTCAGAAGTAATCTTTCTTTTTCAGCCAATAGACCGTAAAGAGGCAGATGAGGATAGTGATCAGACTGGTGAAGCCGAATGCCCAAGGATGATCCGCAAAGGGCAAATCGACGTTCATGCCCCAGAATCCTGCCATGATGGTCGGGATCATCAGGACGATGGTGATCGAAGTCAAAACTTTCATGATGTTGTTCAGATTGTTCGCGATGACACTTGAAAACACTTCGCTCAGCTGATCGATCATCTTGCTTGATTCGGTGACCATCACTTCTGCTTGGTTTGAGATATCGATGATATCATGCAGCAATTCTTGGCTCTGCACATCATCCCCTAATACAGCTTCATGGATGGACTCCGTTATCAAAGGATGATTTTTTTTGATGGATGTCTCAAAATAAACCAAGCTTTTGTGGAGGGCAATCAACTTGTAAAAATATTCATTATGGGTTGCACTGGTGATCTGTATCTGCAGGTCTTCGATGATGCCATCAATTTCTCTCAGGCGATGAACGAAACTTTTCGTCAGTTCCCATAATATATATAAAATGATATGATGTTGGGTTGTCGCTGGCTTATTTTTGAACGATTCATTCTTCATGATGCGTGTCAAAAAGGAAGGTGTTTCTTTGCAGACGGTGATCAAGGTCCCGTTGATTGTTATGATCGACAATGGGTACGTGTGATATTCTGTATATTTTTCCTGTACCGAGCGCATTTTAGGGAAGAGAACAATCAGAAGATTGATGTTTTCCCCTCCACCATTTTTGACTTTCTCTTGCCGAGGGATCTCATATTCGTCCAGTGAATCCAAAATATAGTCCTTCGGGATGCCGAAAATAGCTACCAGATCCTCAACGTCATCGTTGTTCGGATTCTCCACATGGATCCAATCAGCCGCTTTCCAATCCTTCGTCTGCGTGTATACCCCTTTATCCGACAAGTCGAATGCTCTCATTGAAATCCACCTCCAACCTGTTTTATCTGAATGTACTTGCCTTCAAGATAAGCATAACTTATTTTTGCCAAAAGGAAAGCGATAACCCTCCCCAAAAGGTTGGGCACACCCCGGTCAGTCAACCTTGCGAGGGAAAGCTGCCAATTACACGTCAACCATGATTTCTTCCATAGTATAGGCCATTTCGATGTAAGGGTCCTCCGTATACCAATGCCGCGCACTGCCGAGGCAGGCGCAATAGAAGGTTGTATCATTCTCCTGCAGTATTTTCCGGAAGTGGACATGGCCCATGATGCTGTGCGCAATCGGGTAGCGGTCATACACCTGCATGTAGCTTTTGCTGCCGAGGAAAGCGTTGTAGTAATCGTACACCTTATGCGGGAGCGGGATGACGAATTGCGGATGCGTCACAATATGTGTCATCATGATTATTTTCCGGTTACTGACGGCACTCAGGTCGCTTTCCAGTTCCGCCTGCATGGCTGCTGCAACCGCCCGATCATTGTTCTGCCAATGCACATATTGGCGGTCATTCCAACCGCCGACTTTCAGCTTCTTCCTGGAAAACTCTTCTATTGTATAGCGGTCACTGGCGAACCCATAATCATACCAACCCGGATTCCCCACCACTGCCCAATCTTTTCCGATCAGAAACGGATTCCCGACAGGATTCTCATCCCGCTCCTTGAACAATTGATAGATTCGGTCCGTATCCTCTTCATGGTTGCGTATAGACCAAAAATCATGGTTTCCGGGTACGAATTGGATTTTCGAAACATTGTGGTCTTGCATGCGATCCAAGAAAGTAAAGGTATCGTGGTAATCGGAAGAGACGTCTCCCGCCAACAAAAGCAAGTCGATTTCTTGGTTATAGAGCAGCTCCGCCAAGAGATGGTCATACGTTTGACCAGGCGCCAGCCTTCTCGCATTCGAGTCGATATGCAGGTCCGACAACACCCCAATTTTCACGTCCTCACCCCCTTTCTTTGCCTACTGTGTGAAAAAAACGGAGATGCATATCAGATTAACTGAGTTGCATCCCCGCCCTTTTACAGTGATTATTTTGAGAATGCTTCCGTCAACGGTGGCACTACTTGTTTTTTGCGTGAAACAACGCCAGGAAGCAAGGCAACATTATCTTTCAAAGAGACACCGAACGCGGCCTCTACAATGTCCAAATGCGAGCCTACAGCCAACAAAGCCGAATCGCTTTCGATGATGTTTGTGATCACCAACAAGAAGACATCATAACCTTGCGCGCCGTTTTCAGCTTCCATAGCGGCAACAAGTTCAACTTGTCTATTCAGAACATCCTGAACATCTACCGTATTCACTTGTGCGATGCGGACGTTTTTATCGCCCATCGGGAATGATTTCGCGTCCAAAGTCAACAATTCCGCAATCGACTTATCGTCCAGATTCGTTCCGGCTTTAAGCATTGCAAGGCCATATTCATTCAAGGAAACACCAGCAATTTCCGTCAAAGCTGCTGCCGCTTCTTCATCTTCCGGCGTGCAAGTCGGCGATTTGAACAACAACGTGTCGGAAATGATGGCAGAAAGCATCAGGCCGGCGATGTCGGCAGGGATTGCGATATTCTTTTCTTTGTACATTTTATAAAGGATCGTGTTTGTGCAACCCACAGGCTCTGCACGATAATACAACGGGTTGGCCGTTTCGAAGTTCGCGATGCGGTGGTGATCCACGACGGCATATACCTCAACATCTTTGATGTCGCTGACGCTTTGTTGGGCTTCGTTATGGTCGACCAATGCAACCGTATCTGTTTCGTTTGCCGCAGTCTCGATGACGCGCGGAGCCTCTGTTTTGAATTGATTCAGAGCATAGGCTGTTTCTTCGCTCGGCAGGCCCAGAGCCACTGCTTCCGCTTCGATTCCGTTTTGATTCAAATAGTAGGCGTATGCGATTGCAGATGTGATCGCATCCGTATCCGGATTTTGGTGCCCAAAAACTAACAGTTTTTTCATTCAATTCACTCTCTCTTCCATTTTCTAATTTTATCATAATAAAAAAGGAAGAAAAGAGCAATGGCAATTCTCTTTTCTTCCTTGAAAAATAGTATTATTTTATAGATCCAAATAACCTTTGTAGTCTTCCGTATGCAGCAGCTTTCTGGCATTTTCGACGCGCTCGGCGGTAGGAGGATCGATCCCCTCCAATTGATAAGGGATTCCCAATGTTTCCCACTTGTAGACACCCATTTTATGGTAAGGCAGAATCTCCACTTTGACGATGTTTTTCAATGTTTTCAGGAAAGCATCCAGACGGATTAAGAAATCATCATAGTCTGTCCGCTCCGGGATCAGCACATGACGGACCCAAATCGGTTTATTGATTTCCGATAAATATTTTGCCAGTTCGATGATGCTTTCGTTCGGCCACATCGTCAATTCTTTGTGCTTCTGGCTGTCAATGTGTTTGATGTCCAACAGGATCAAATCTGTCACAGCCAACAGTTTGTTGAATTGGCTGAAGAAAGGTTCATCATAAGTGAACGGCAAGCCACAGGTGTCCAAAGTCGTATGCACGCCCTGGGCTTTGGCTTTCGTGAACAATTCGATCAGAAAGTCGATCTGCAGCAATGGTTCGCCACCGCTGACGGTGATGCCGCCTTTTTGCCCCCAGAATGGCTTGTATTGCAAGGCCATGTTCAGCAATTCATCGCTTGTCATCTCATTGCCGCCACCGATGTTCCAAGTGTCAGGGTTATGGCAGAATTGGCAACGCATGCGGCAGCCTTGCATAAATATAATAAAACGGATTCCGGGCCCATCAACGGAACCGAAACTCTCTGTTGAATGCACAAATCCTTTTAAAGGTTCAGTCATTTCAAAAACTCCTCTGTCGTTTATTTCTTAACCTCATTGTATATCGCGTAAGGAATATTTCCTATCAAAAAGAGCGAATTTTCGCTCCCTTTGATAGAAAACGGATGAATCAAATGATCCATCCGTTTAAATTTATACGATTAGTATGCAGGTTGAAGCAGATTACATCATTTCGTGCATTGTACGGTTGATTACGTCCAATTGTTGTTCGCGAGTCAACTTGATGAAGTTAACAGCGTATCCGGAAACACGGATTGTCAATTGTGGGTAGTTTTCTGGGTGATCCATAGCGTCAAGCAATGTTTCGCGGTTGAATACGTTGACGTTCAAGTGGTGGCCGCCTTTAGCGATGTATCCGTCCAACATTGATGAAAGGTTATCTTTTTGAACTTCTTCTTCACGTCCCAAAGCTTTAGGGATGATTGAGAATGTATTTGAGATACCATCCAATGAATATTTGTAAGGGATCTTAGCTACTGAAGACAAACTTGCCAAAGCGCCGTGAGTATCTCTTCCGTGCATTGGGTTAGCACCAGGTGCGAATGGTTCGCCGGCTTTACGTCCGTCTGGCGTGCTACCAGTTTTCTTGCCGTAAACCACGTTTGAAGTGATTGTAAGGACAGAAGTTGTAGGGATAGAGTTGCGGTATGTTTGGTGTTTCTTAACTTTGCCCATGTATTGTTTCAACAAGTCGATACCGATTTGGTCAGCACGATCATCATTGTTACCATATTTAGGGAAGTCGCCTTCGATTTCGAAGTCAACAGCAATGCCGTTTTCATCGCGGATTGGTTTAACTTTAGCGTATTTGATAGCTGAAAGTGAATCGATTGTAACTGAGAATCCAGCCACACCAGTTGCCAATGTGCGGACAACGTGTGTATCATGCAAAGCCATTTCCAATGATTCGTATGAATATTTGTCATGCATGTAGTGGATAACGTTCAATGTATTCACATACAAAGCTACGATCCAGTCCATCATTACATCGAATTTTTCAGAAACTTCAGCGTAATCAAGGTATTCTGAAGTGATTGGTTGCAATTTAGGTCCTACTTGTTTTTTCTTCGTTTCGTCAATCCCGCCGTTGATTGCATAAAGCAATGTTTTAGCCAAGTTAGCACGCGCTCCGAAGAATTGCATTTGTTTCCCGATTCTCATCGCGGATACGCAGCAAGCGATTCCGTAGTCATCGCCCCACTCAAGGCTCATCATGTCATCATTTTCGTATTGGATAGCGCTTGTTTCGATGGACATTTTAGCACAGTATTTCTTGAATCCTTCAGGCAATCTAGTTGACCAAAGAACTGTCAAGTTAGGTTCTGGAGCTGCTCCTAAGTTTGTCAATGTGTTCAAGAAACGGAAGCTAGATTTTGTGACCATTGAGCGGCCATCATGTGCCATACCAGCGATTGATTCAGTAACCCATTGTGGATCTCCTGAGTACAATTCTTGGTATTCTGGCGTACGTGCAAATTTGATCATACGCAATTTCATTACGAAGTGGTCAACGATTTCTTGTGCTGTTTCTTCAGTCAATGTTCCGTTTTCCAAATCGCGTTGGATGTAGATATCCAAGAAAGTTGAAGTACGGCCTAATGACATTGCTGCACCATTTTGTTGTTTAACAGCAGCCAGGTACCCGAAGTATAACCATTGGAAAGCTTCTTGAGCGTTTGTTGCTGGTTTGGAAATATCGAAACCGTAGATGTTTCCTAATTCTTTCAATTCTTTCAAAGCGCGGTATTGTTCGCTGAATTCTTCTCTCAAACGGATGATTTCTTCAGTCATCGTGCCGTCGCCGATTTTAGCGAATTCATTTAATTTATCTTGCATCAAGAAGTCCACACCGTATAAAGCTACACGACGGTAGTCGCCGATGATGCGGCCGCGGCCGTATGCATCAGGTAAGCCAGTGATGACGCCGGTTGTTCTTGCTGCACGCATTTCTGGAGTGTAAGCGTCAAATACGCCTTGGTTATGTGTTTTTCTGTAATCGCGGAAAATCATTGAAACTTCTGGATCAACTTTGTAGCCTGCTTCTTCACAAGCCTGTTCGCTCATGCGGATACCGCCGAAAGGCATCAAGCTGCGTTTAAGTGGTTTTTCAGTTTGGAAACCAACGATTTGCTCTTTTTCTTTGTTAAGGTAGCCTGCTGCATGGGATGTGATGGAAGATACAACTTTTGTATCCATGTCCAATACGCCGCCAGCTTCTCTTTCTTGCTTAGTAAGATCCATAACTTGATCCCATAATTGAGTAGTAGTTTCAGTAGGGCCAGCCAAGAAGCTTTCGTCGCCTGTGTATTCAGAGAAGTTGTTGATGATGAAGTCTCTTACGTCAACTTCTTCTTTCCAAGTTTTTCCTTTAAAACCTTGCCATTGTTCCATTATATATTCCTCCTATAAAGTGCTTTCACATTGTGATATGTGTAACAGGTTTCTACATGAATATTATAACACGTACAGAGGAAAGTGCAACAACTATCAATCTTTTTTTTGAACTTTTTGTAAACTTTTCGAAAATTTTTTATAAACGTTGATATGACAACGTTTATAAAATTAAAATATCGACTCGCGCTTTCGTTTAGTTAGTGAAACCTTTATTTTGTCAAAAAAACTGTTTCAAATAAAAACGGAAACTGTATTATTACACAGTTTCCGTTTTGGCGTTTTGTTTATAACAGTTAATTAGAAAATTCTAATTTGTGAAAAATCAAACTCTTTCTCGATGTCCGATACTTCACCATCCGTCTTCTCGTTGATTGCGAAGCTGCCGTTGGAATACCTTGGACTGAACGGTATTTCTTTGCTTTCCGCCACAATACTAGTACCCGCTGTGGTGCGGATTGCATAACGATTAGGCAACGATAGATCGCAATCCATGAAGATGATGCGGTGCGGCTTGGCCTTCAATTCCTTCAGAAGCATCAAACCCCTTTTCGCGCGGCCCAAAATCGGGACTTCGCCGGATTTGAATTTTTTGATATTCCCTCTTTGCGTGACCACTAGGATCGGGAATTCCTCATCCCCTTCTTTAAAGGCAGCACCCCCGACCACAACGTCTCCATCCTTCAGGTTGATGGACTTGACTCCGCTGGCGCGCGTTCCGATGATGCCTACTTCATTCACGGCGTAACGCAGGCTGAATCCGAAATGCGTCACAAGGAGCACATCATAGTTTTGTTGATCCTCCAAACGTTGGATGGAAACAATCACATCCGTTTCGCTCTTCATCTTCATGGCGACTGCTTTTTTGTTCCTGTAGCCCCGGAAAGTCCGGAAGTCGCTCATCAGTGTCTGTTTGATGTAGCCTTCTTTGGACACGAAAAGGATTGTCCCGCTCGGTTCGCTGTTGTTCGGGAGAATTTCTACGCTGATGATCTTTTCTTCCGGAGCGAAGGGAATGTTCTGCGAGATATGATGCCCCGTATCTTTCCATTTCAATTCCGGCAACTCATGGATCGGGAAGTGCAGGTAGTCTCCCTTGCTGGTGAACATCACGATCGCATCAAGCGTCGATGCTTTCCCGACAAAAAGCGGCTTATCCCCTTCGCGCAATCCGATTTCTTCGATAGTCGAGGCTCCGAAAGAGCGCAGGCTGGTACGCTTGTAGTAGCCCTCTTTTGTGATCACGACAACGACTTCTTCTACCGGAACAAGAACTTCCGTATCGATTTTGATTTCCTCGATTTCATGCTGGATCGTAGTCCGGCGAGGATTCGCGTACTGTTTTTTGACTGAGGCAAGTTCTGTCTTCATCACAGCGTACAACGTCTTTTCCTGCTTCAGGATTTCGTGGTAAGTCGCAATCTGCTCATTCAGTTCCAACTTTTCATTCTGCAGAGCGGTGATGTCCGTATTGGATAACCGGTATAACTGCAGGGAAACAATCGCTTCCGACTGCGGTTCCGAAAAAGCATACTGCTTCATCAGATTCTGTTTTGAGTCCTTTTTGTCTTTACTGTCGCGGATCAATTGGATAACTTCATCGAGAATCGAAATGACTCTGATCAAAGCATCCACGATATGCAGGCGCGTCTCGGCCTTCTTAAGGCTGTAATTCGTCCGGCGGGTGATGACGATTTTCTGGTGACGGATATAGGCTTTCAGTATTTGGTGCAAGCCGACCTGCATCGGACGGCGCTCGTCGATTGCGACCATATTGAAGTTATAGTTCACCTGCAGATCCGTATTCTTAAGCAGATAGTTGAGGATCCCCTCCGCATTCGCTTCTTTTTTCAATTCGACGACGATCTGCAGCCCTGTACGGTCCGATTCATCCCGCACTTCGGCGATCCCTTCGATTTTACGGTTGATGCGGATTTCGTCCATCCGTTTCACTAGCGTCGCTTTATTGACGTCATAAGGGATTTCCGAAATGACGATCTGCTGTTTGCCGCCGCGGATGCTCTCTATGGAAGTGCGCGAGCGGACGACAACTTTTCCTTTGCCGGTGTTATAGGCGTCCTTCAGGCCATCCAAGCCCTGTATGATTGCCCCGGTAGGGAAATCGGGTCCTTTTACATATTTCATGAGCGCTTTGAGCTCCGCCTCAGGGTGATCGATCAGATGCAAAGTCGCATCGATGACTTCGCCTAAGTTATGCGGCGGGATATCGGTCGCGTAACCGGCGGAAATACCGGTGGCGCCGTTCACCAAAAGATTCGGGTAGCGAGCCGGCAACACGGTCGGTTCCTGATCGGTATCATCAAAGTTCAGCACAAAGTCTACCGTTTCCTTGTCGATGTCGCGCAACAGTTCCGCCGAAATTTTTGACAACCTGGCCTCGGTATACCGCATCGCAGCGGCTGAATCCCCATCCATGCTCCCGTTATTGCCGTGCATTTCGACCAGTACTTCCCGCATCTTCCAATCCTGGCTCAATCGGACCATCGCTTCATAGACACTGGAATCGCCATGCGGATGGTAATTACCGATTACATTCCCGACTGTTTTTGCCGATTTGCGGAAGCCTTTTTCCGAAGTGTTTCCCGCAACATCCATCGCGTACAGGATCCGCCTTTGAACAGGCTTCAGTCCATCGCGGATATCAGGCAAAGCACGATCCTGGATGATGTACTTCGAGTATCGCCCGAAGCGGTCCCCCATTACGTTTTCAAGCATCAGCTCTTTAATTTCCAGATTACCCACTATAGTTCACCACTTTCAAAATCTAATGAAATTTGCTCCATGTCATGAGCGGTCTGCTGGTCCGAAGATTCCTTCTTCACTTTCTCCTGCAGATGTGCCTCCCCGCTATCGGGCGCTGGTGCAATGTCTTCCTCCAGAATGCTCTTATTGTCGGACATCGAAAACTCGACATGCTTCTCGATCCATTTTCTTCGCGGTTCGACTTTGTTCCCCATCAGCGTCGTGACCCGGCGCTCCGCTTGAGCCTTGTCATCGATGAGCACCCGGATCAACGTCCTGGTTTCAGGATCCATTGTGGTATCCCACAACTGATCGGCGTTCATTTCTCCGAGTCCTTTATAGCGTTGCAGAATATAGCCCTTGCCGATAATGTCGATTTTTTCCTGCAGTTCCTTTTCGGTCCATGCGTACTGGATTTTTTCGTTCTTGCCGAAACCCTTGGATACTTTGTAAAGGGGAGGCTGCGCCAGATAGATTTTTCCGGCTTCCAGCAATGGCTTCATGTACCGGTAAAAGAAAGTCAGCAACAAGATCTGAATATGCGCACCATCCGTGTCCGCATCGGTCATGATGATGATTTTGTCGTAATTGCAATCCTCGATTTCGAAATCCGCTCCGACCCCTGCACCGACTGTGTAGATGATCGTGTTGATTTCCTCGTTCTTCAAGATATCCTGCATGCTCGCGCGTTCTGTATTGATGACTTTCCCACGCAACGGGAGTATCGCCTGGAACTTGCGGTCGCGCCCTTGTTTGGCGGATCCGCCGGCGGAATCACCCTCGACAAGATACAGTTCGTTCTTTTTCGGATTTTTGCTTTGTGCAGGCGTCAGCTTGCCGGACAACAGCGATTCGTTTTTTTGGCGTTTTTTGCCGTTTCGCGTCTCTTCACGGGCTTTACGCGCTGCATTTCTGGCCTCTCTGGCTTTCAGCGATTTCCTGGCAAGCATTTGGGCTGTTTCGCCATTTTCGATCAGGTAAATGCTCAATTTTTCGCTGATAAGACTATCAACGGCTGCCCGCGCTTGCGGTGTGCCCAATTTTTCTTTCGTCTGGCCTTCAAATTGGAGCAGGTTCTCCGGTACACGGAGGGACAATACTGCCGAAAGGCCCTCGCGGACATCGCTGCCTTCGAGATTCTTTTCCTTCTCTTTGATCAGGTTCATTTTTCTGGCGTATTCATTGAAGGCTTTGGTGATGGCGGTCTTCGCACCGGTTTCGTGTGTCCCGCCATCCTTCGTGCGGACGTTGTTGACGAAGGACAGGATCGTCTCCGAATAGCCGTCGTTGTACTGGAAGGAGAATTCGATTTCGATCCCATCGGCCTCCCCGCTGAAATACACGACATCATGCAACGTATCCTTTTCTTCATTTAAGTAAGCAACGAATTCCTTGATCCCTTCTTCGAAGAAAAAAGTATCGCTTTGTTCAGTCCGTTCATCATTCAGCGTGATGGTTAAGCCTTTCAACAAAAAGGCTGATTCCCGGAACCGTTCAGCCAAAACATCATAGGAAAGCTGCGCTGTTCCGAAAACTTCTTTGTCCGGTAAAAAATGAATCAACGAGCCGGATCCTTTTGCGGTGCTTTTTGCTTTGGTCAATTTGCTGGCGGGTTTTCCGCCGTCCTTAAATTTCATTGTATAGAGTGTGCTCTCGCGGATGACCGAGACTTCCAGCCATTTGGAAAGGGCATTGACGACACTCGCGCCTACTCCGTGAAGACCTCCAGAAGTTTTGTAGCCCCCTTGGCCGAATTTCCCTCCAGCGTGCAGCACGGTAAAAATGACTTGGATGGTGGGCACCCCTGAAGCGTGCAAACCGGTCGGCATGCCGCGGCCATTGTCTTTGACGCTGATGCTTTGGTCTTCATGGATCGTGATGTCGATCTTATCAGCATAACCCGACAAGGCCTCATCTACCGCATTATCGACTATCTCATATACTAAATGATGCAATCCGCGGGCATCAGTCGAACCGATATACATCCCTGGCCGTTTCCTGACCGCTTCAAGTCCTTCCAACACTTGGATGGAATCATCATTGTATTTATTCTCTTTATTTTGTGCCATAAAAAAACTCCTTCGTATCTGTTCTAACCGAACATCTATTCTATCATACTGTATAACTTTCACTTTGGAAAGTATAAAAAATGAGACGGAATTCTGCCTCCTATAGGAAAACTACGGATAAAATGGTAAAATGAACTGCAATTGTATATTAACTGAGCATCAACTTAGGAGTGAAGTGAGAATGACAGCAATCGTCATCGTCCTGGCCTATCTTTTGGGTTCCATCCCGTCAGGCATTTGGATCGGAAAATATTTTTATCAAACAGACATCCGCAAATACGGCAGCGGAAACAGCGGAACGACCAACACCTTCCGCGTATTAGGAAAAAAAGCCGGCATCATCGTCCTGATCATGGACATGCTGAAAGGCTCAGTGGCAACCTTATTGCCGATCTGGCTAGGAGTCGAAATCCATCCTTTATTTGCCGGTGTTGTTGCAGCCTTAGGGCATACGTATCCCCTTTTCGCTGGATTCAAAGGCGGCAAAGCCGTTGCCACCAGCGCGGGTATCCTGTTGGCCTACAATCCGCTTTTTTTTGGGGAAGCAATCATCGCTTTCGTCATCTACCTGTACTTCTCCAGAATGGTCAGCCTATCCAGCATCCTGGTCAGTTTTACAGCGGTCGCTCTTTCCTTCTTCTTTAACGATTGGCCATTGACGCTCGTTACGACCCTTTTGACGATCTTCATCATCTATCGCCATCGTTCCAATATTTACCGGATCAGAAGCGGAACGGAAAGCAAAGTGCCTTTCGGCTACAAATCGAAGAGCGCTAAAGAAAAATAACAGAATAAGGCGGGGC
>NZ_JBAWAZ010000036.1:0-1657 GCF_049589555.1 Trichococcus sp. | reverse complement strand
CTTTCCGCGGGCGCGGCATCGGGAAGGCGCTGCTGGAGCGGATGTTGACTCATCTGCGGGCAACGGATTTGGAGGCTGTCTCCTTGAGTGTGTCCCGCTCCAACCCGGCGCGCAAGCTCTATGAGCGTCACGGATTCCGCGTATTGAAAAAACAGAAAAATTCTTGCACGATGTTGCTCGGATTAAGATGACTATACAATGAAACGTTTTCATAATGGCATTCTCGAAAAAGCTTTTAAAATTGTGTCCGAAATGTTACTTGTTACTTTTAATGAAAAGACAGTTGCGTTATAATGGCTATGGATTCGAAGTGTCTTATCTTTCGGAATCTTCATTTATTGAGCAAGAAAGCGCTATATTCATCCCCTGCATTTTCCGTCCGCTTAAATAAAGAGAACGAGGTCAGTTGCAATTGGAACGGGTCCGCCTGTTCCGCAAAGGAACTTTCCTTGTCCGTATTTGGAGGATTAAAAATGAAGGACAAACTTTTTGGTGTTTTGCAGCGTGTTGGACGTTCGTTCATGTTGCCGATCGCCATTTTACCAGTAGCCGGACTCTTTTTGGGTATCGGTGGGTCATTTACTAATGCTACGACACTAGAAACATATGGTTTAACGGAACTGATGGGTCAAGGGACATTCATTTATGATGTATTGAACGTAATGAACCAGGCCGGATCGGTTGTCTTTGGGAACTTGCCGTTGATCTTCGCTGTAGGCTGTGCCATCGGTATGGCGAAAGCTGAAAAAGCGACTGCATCTTTGGCTGCTGTCATCGCCTTCCTGATCATGCATTCATCCATCGGCGCTATGATCGTAGCCCGTGGCGGCGCAGATCAGTTCATCGAAGGATCAATCTCAAACGTATTGGGTATCGAGTCATTACAAATGGGTGTTTTTGGAGGTATGATCGTCGGTTTGGGTGTTGCTGCACTTCATAATCGCTTTTATAAAATTCAATTACCAGCTGCTCTTTCATTCTTTGAAGGCACTCGTTTTGTTCCGATCATCTCATCGATCGTCTACTTGTTCGTAGGTATCCTGATGGTTTACATCTGGCCGCCAGTGCAAGAAGGCATCAATGCGATCGGTGCTTTGGTACAAGGTTCCGGTTACGCTGGAACATGGCTCTATGGTTTCATGGAGCGTGCGTTGATTCCTTTCGGTCTTCACCACGTGTTCTACTTGCCTTTCTGGCAAACAGCAGTGGGCGGAACGATGGAAGTCGGCGGGAAAATGGTCGAAGGTGCACAAAACATCTTCTTCGCGCAATTAGCTGATCCTGACACAACTATCTTCAGTGTTGCCGCTACACGTTTCATGTCAGGTAAATTCCCGTTGATGATCTTCGGATTGCCTGGTGCTGCTTTAGCGATGTACCGCACAGCTAAACCAGAAAAAAGAAAAGAAGCCGGCGGACTATTGTTGTCTGCTGCCTTGACTTCCATGCTTACAGGTATCACTGAGCCGTTGGAATTCACATTCTTGTTTGTTGCTACACCGTTATATATCATTCACGCTGTTTTGGCCGGTGCTGCTTACATGCTGATGCATATGTTCAGCGTAGGTGTCGGCATGACTTTCTCAGGCGGATTCATCGACATGTTCTTGTACGGTATCCTGCAAGGGAATGCCAAAACGAACTGGATCTGGATCGT
>NZ_JBAWAZ010000035.1:0-2687 GCF_049589555.1 Trichococcus sp. | reverse complement strand
CCAACGTTAGGATTGCCTGCTAAGGAAATCACATGACCGTTTTTTTCATTTTGCAATACGAATTCATCTGGCATATTATCCCTCCTCTGTTTTTACCTGTATATAATTTGCATCTTCGTCACGGATTGCGATAACTGTTCCTCTTACTTCGTAGGCTTTAGGATCTTTCTTAGGGCTGATCAACACCAATTTGACTGTACTTCCTGGATAAAAACCTAAATCCAATAATCTCTGTTGCATTTTTGTATCAGGATGGGCAACTTCCGTCACCACTGCTGGCTCGTTTCTTTTTAATTTTGATAGTTCCATCAAAAAACCTCTCTTCATTTTTAGGCTAACCTCTTCGTTTTTCAGTACAGCCTTTTCATGCTGGCTCTTTTTTCCCTACTCCGATTCATTGAACATAAATCTTGCTTGCAGCTTTGAAGCTGATTTGGTGGGATTGATGATTCTGCGCCTCAAAGGTATACGGGCCTTCGTACGGCTCAACATTTGTCAACAGATAGGCCACGCTTAATTTTACGTCCTTGTTGAGCAGATACGCCAAAAATTCCTGATCGTCATCAACTTCCTGGATGACAAAACGGCTTCCGACTTCAAGTTCGATTAATGGTTTGCTTTCGGAAACTTCAATCCGCCCCTCTTTGTCGGGTATCACGCCTCCATGAGGATCATATTTAGGGGAACCTAAAAAAGAGTCTAAGCTATTGATTAATCGATCCGAGGACACATGCTCCAACATTTCTGCCTCTTCATGTACCTCATCCCAGTTAAAGCCTAATTTATCAGCAAGAAAAACTTCCCATAAGCGGTGTTTCCTTATCAATTTATTAGCAATCAGCTGGCCTTTTTCGGTTATCTGTACACCCTGATAAGGAATATGACTAATCAATCCATCCTTAAGTAGCTTCACCGACATCTCAGTAACTGATGCGGCAGAAACAGATAAAGCTTTACCTATCTGTTTGTTGGTGATCATTTGCTGGTCTCCACCCAATTCCATGATAACCTTCAGGTAATCTTCTTTATGGGGTGACATGTGCCCCCTCCTTTTTCGGTATGCCTAAACTACATTTCATATTATACCTCATTTTTTTTTAGTTGCAAGTAAAAATATCAATGATTCCTAACTTGAGAACACTCCCAAGTCCGCTTAGCCAAGCTATCGAATGTATCCTTATGTACCCCACCTGTATTTCATAGTTTTACTGGGTCATTAATTACATAAGATGGTAGCAGGATATTTTTTCTATACATTTTACGCCTTGGGACATTTTTTTGCGGAGCACTTCTCTGTGACAGCTAAACACACGTCTCTCTGTTTGTGTTTATTCTTAACTAAATTTGTATTTTAAAACTATCAACCAAAGAAAAAGAGCCAACAGCATTCAATTCTGCTGTTGGCTCTGATGACATGAATTCGTTCAGACTGTCGATAATAACTTGATCGAACGTCATGTATATTTTAAAGTTGCTTTTGATTTCTTTGTCAAAGATAATCCGATCTAAGACTGTCTTTAATATCGCTTTGGTTGTCTTCTTCGAGTCAGAATTTTCAATCAAAAAATTTCATCTATTTATGATATGCATGCTGATTGGTTATCCGAAATCGATGCTGCCTTCCGCATTGTAGAATTCGCGCCAATCGACGAAGCCAGCATCCAGTCCGCGGAGCAGCACTTCGGCTGTGCCGATATTGGTGGCCAACGGGATTTCATAGACATCACTCAGTCGGATCAAAGCGGTTACATCCGGTTCATGGGGCATAGCGGCCAAAGGATCACGCAGGAAGATCACCATATCCATTTTATTTTCCGAAATCATGGCGCCGATCTGTTGGTCCCCTCCAAGCGGCCCTGACTTGAAACGGTGTACACTCAACCCTGTCGCTTCCATGATGCGGGTCCCGGTCGTGCCGGTCGCAAACAATTCATGTTCTTCAAGGATTGCTTTATAGGCAGTACATAATTGAATCATCAAATCCTTCTTACGGTCATGCGCAATTAATGCTACTTTCATCTGAGTTCCTCCCTACAATTTTTATAAGAACAGTATATCATTTCGCCGGTTTTATGGTCGCACCCGTCGCAATATTTTTCTTTTCTGTACCGAAATAACCAAAATATATACGGATTTCTTCATATTATCTTCACAATTCAGGACTATTATACAGATAGGCCAATCACAAACAATCTTTTTACTCTTCTTTACTCCTCCAAAGTAAAGAACAACTCCTTTATGCCACCGCTCTTATGAGCGGTGGTTTTTTGTTCATTCTGCGTAGGCGAGATGCCTACGCGGATACGAATAGACTGTCCAGGGTGCGCCAGCTCCGGTGAGCGGTTGGTTCGCCGTAGATGAGATAGCAATCTAAGCCTCGATCTCCGATGAGCCCCTCCTCGCCGAAGTTAGGCGGAATAATCTACCTCCATCTCCGGCGAGCCTCGCTTGGCCGGAGTTGAAGAGCCTCTGAAGGATCCTTACAAGCTAACCACATTACCGAACACAAAAAAGCTCAGCAGGATATCGCGATCCTCGCTGAGCTTTTTCATGCATGAACTTTAAGCCAATTCTTCCCCGTTGGAAGCAATGACCTTCTTGTACCAGTCGAAAGAATCCTTTTTGCTTCTTTCCAGTGTGCCGTTGCCTTCGTTGTCCCGATCTACATAGATGAAGCCATAGCGTTT
>NZ_JBAWAZ010000034.1:0-3328 GCF_049589555.1 Trichococcus sp. | reverse complement strand
GGCGGGTGTATTCCCCTGTTACGACATCCATTTCCAGCAATTCCCCGGTCGTTCCGTTGTAACGGTAAAAACCGACGGAGCTAGCAACATCGGCGCCGTTTTCGCGGACATTGATGGTGACTTCATTGCCCTCGACCGATTCCACGATGAACAGGTACACATCGCTTTCGACATAACCTGTCAATTGCGTGATTGTTTGTTTCGCTTCGGTGATCAACGTTGCCTCATCAGCGGTCTGGGCAGTATCATTAGTCGTTGCGGGATCTGCAGTGGTGCTGCTTGCGGACGGAGTTTGTGCCTGCACGCTCTCAGTTGCATCCAGACTGCTGGCTCTTGAAGCGGCTTGACTGGTCGCCTGTGTATCTGATTGTACATGCGACGTGCTTGTTGCTGCCTCGGTAGCTGTCGTGTCTGTTGCCGGGTTTTGGCACGCGACAAGCAGCCACGCTGTTGACCCTAAAAGAAATGCGGATAATCTTTTCTTATGCATAATTTCCCCTCTTTCATACAATATATGATTCCATTGTACCTTTTTTGAGGAGAAAATGCTTTTCCCATCCATCAACTTAATCGAACCTTTACAATTTTATTGGATGCGGCGCAATATTACGGCAACTGATCATAGTCCGCTGATAACGGCCCGCAGCTCCGGCGAGGCTTCGTTCGCCGGAGGAGACCGGTAATAAAAGGACTCTCCTCCGATGAGGCTTCTGCTGGTCGGAGGAGAGCAGCTGTATGCGGTCCTGTCCTCCGGCGAAACACCCCTCACCGGAGGACGACAATCATTATGCGCCCCGAAACCAAAAAAGCACCCCGGTGAGGGTGCTTTTTGGTTGTATGTTGTGTGTTCGGTAACTTGCTGTTGGCTTTTAGCCCTTCAGCCCTTCCTTTTCGAGGATCAGGTCGTAGCAGGCGATTCCCTGCAGCAGAACCTTCTCGTCGAAGTTGAAGCGGCTGCTGTGGAGCGGGTGCGTCCAGCCCTTGTCGGGACGGCCCGTCCCGAGCAGGATGAAGGCGCCGCGGATGCTTTCTTGGTAGAAAGCGAAGTCCTCAGCCAGCATCAATGGTTTGACGACTTCGTAGGCATCGGCCGGAAGTGCGTCCATCAACGTGCCGATCATTTCCGCATCGTTGGTAACTTCCGGATAGAAATCGCGGATATCCAACGTGCAGATGACACCGCTCATGCGCTCGATGCCTGCGCAGATGTCGGCAAGGCGTTCCTTGATGGAAGCATAAACTGCTTTGTCGTAGCTCCGGATCGTTCCGGTCATCTCGGCTTTTCCGGCCACGATATTGCGGGCTTCCCCGGCATGCAACGTGCCAATGTTCACGACAGCCGGTTGCAAGGGATCAAGATCGCGGGCCAGAATGTTCTGGACCGAAAGAAGGATCTGCGCGGCGGCGATCAAGGCATCCTTGCCGAAGTGCGGCTGCCCGGCATGCGAGCTTACACCCTCAAGCGTAATGTCGAATTCGCCGTTGCGCGCCATCAAAGGTCCCTTGGCCAAGCCGAGGATACCTTCAGGCAGACTCGGGTACAGGTGATAGCCGTAGATCTTTTCGACCTGCAGCTCCTGGAGGATACCGGAATCCATGATCCATTTCGCGCCGCCCGGGCCTTCTTCCGCTGGCTGGAAGACCAAAACGACGGACTTTTCCAAAATCGGCAGGGACTTCAGGTATTTCGCGAAACCCAACAACAAGGCCATGTGCCCATCGTGTCCGCACGCATGCATTTTGCCCGGGTGAAGGGAAGCGAAATCCGCTCCTGTTTCCTCGGTTACCTCAAGGGCATCCATGTCGGCACGGAAAGCGACTGCTTCCGGAGACTTGCCCTTCAGGACGGCTACCCATCCCGTTTCGGCTGTACTGATCGGTTCATAACCGAACGATACCAACTTTTGGCGGACATATTCCGAAGTCAACGGCAGATCGAAGCCGATCTCCGGAATCTGGTGGAGCTCCCTTCGGATCGTCTTCACCGTATCGTATAATTCTGCAATCTGCATGCTCTTCACCTGGTCCCTCTACATGTATTTATTAGTCTCTTAAGTCAGCCAATAATTGGGTTTTTTCGCTTGTCTGAGCGTCCTTCATCTTCACGATTTTTGCAGGAGATCCCGCAACAACCGCATTAGCCGGTACGTCTTCCAATACGATTGCGCCAGCTGCGACAACAGCGCCTTCGCCGATGTGCACGCCTTCGATGATGACAGCGTTCGCGCCGACCAAAACACCGTCTTCGATGATGACTGGTGATTTCGATGGTGGCTCAAGAACGCCTGCAACCACTGCGCCTGCTCCGATGTGGCAGTTTTTGCCGATCGTGCCGCGTGCGCCGACTACCGCGCCCATGTCGATCATTGTGCCTTCGCCGATGATTGCGCCGATGTTGATGACCGCACCCATCATGATGACGGCACTCTTGCCGATCGTCACGTGATCACGGATGAATGAACCTGGCTCGATGCGCGCTTCGATTTTGGTAGTGTCCAACAATGGAATCGCGGAATTGCGTCTGTCGTATTCCATGACGTGATCTTTGATCTTATCTTTGTTTTCCTCCAAGAAAGGATAGATCGTTGCAGCGTCGCCGAAGACTGTGTAGCTGTCTCCGCTTCCGAAGAATTTCAAGCCTTCGTAGGCAGGATTTTCGAAATCCCCTTTGATGTATAGTTTTATAGGTGTTTGCTTTTCGGCAGCTTTGATGTAAGCCGCGATTTCGTAAGCATCTGTCAATAATAGTTCGCTCATTTTGATGTTTCCTCCCAATCATTTTTTCTGTTCCAACATGCCCATTATAGCATGCCAGCCTGTGTTTGCCCTATGCGGCGGACGGCCGTTTGTTCCGGAAATGCAAAAAAAATAGCGGTAAGCGAGTGCTTACGGCTACGGAGACCTGCATTCGCCCAACCAAGCTAAAGCGCAATCCATTGTCATCGGGCAACGACAATAGAACAGCCCCACATTTGTTCAACCTGGGTCCAGCATTCGCATGCTTCGGCGACCGTCCCTTTCCCTTGCGGTACTCTTGACCAGCCGCGACCTCTTTTTGCTTGGCGATTCATTTATTTTTCTAATCGTACACTTATCCGGCAAGCCTGTCAACCGCTCCGGGTCAGAAGCTGGATTTCGCTTGGTCTTTAAGTGTTTCGGGGTTGCATTGCAAGGTGCAGGCTGGTCTCCGGATCGGAAAGTTCCGGGAAGGATCGGCCACGTGCATGTGAAAACGCTCATCAAACTCGCGGTTTTCTAATTTTCATCCAAGAGTGTGCAACTTTGCATAGAAATACGCCTGCAATCGTGTTATGTTATTTTCATGATA
>NZ_JBAWAZ010000033.1:0-9442 GCF_049589555.1 Trichococcus sp. | reverse complement strand
CTTCTGCACTTGGAGTGTTACTGATATTCAGTTTCGTTGGCGGATAAAATATTTTTTCGTTATTCCCATAATTCTCCACCATTATTTTCAACGGAAGCTGCTTATAGAGTGATCCTGCCGCAACACTATTATTTAGTATAAATACAACAGTATGCGCGTTATCTTGAATTTGTATCTGCATTTTATCTTCTCCAGTCTCAATACCATTTTCTGACGATTGGTTAATCTGTAGTCCTGAGTTCAAATCTATTTCACCTCTTTCAAAAGTTTGTCTAAAGCAAGCGGCTAATAGACCAACTGCGAAGAGCATGAAAGTTAGCAAGATTCTCTTTCTCATTATCCCGCCTCGCTTAAATGAATTTCTAGTATGTTTCTATGCAAGCTTACCTCTTAACCTTAAGATTAAGTCAATATTTTTCTCCACACAAAAAGCGACTTCTCAGCCGCTTTTTGAAGAAAATTAGAATACTGACAGTAAAAATGTTAGCTTATCCTCTACCCGCAATTCATCGTATCCTTATAGTCGAACTCTGAATCCCTAATAGAACATGCATCTCTAGCCTTGGTACAAAGAATGTTAAAGACCTCAAACGTCGCACTGTGACGTTTGAGTGCCTAAGCTGATATTACGTCACGGTCAAAAAGAGACCGTTCTCGTAATATCCTCTTAGTGCTCGATTTCTAGAGTGGGATTCATCGTATTCTTTATTTTCTGTACATTTTGATTTCGAGGAAGAGGTCGTTATACGTTCCCAGGGTTTTGGCGCCCAGGTTTTCGTAGACCTCGAGTTTGTCCATGATTTCGTCGGAAGGGTAGAACTGTTCATCGCTGGTGATCTCGGGATCCATCAGCTCGATGGCAGTTTGGTTCGGCGTGGCGTAGCCGACGTATTCCGCATTGATTGCCGCATTTTCAGGTTCCAGCATGAAATTGATGAAGGCATAAGCGCCATCGATATTTCTGGCGGTCTTCGGGATGACGATGTTGTCGAACCACAGATTGGAGCCCTCTTCAGGGATCACATAATGGAGATTTTCGTTTTCCCATAGCATTTCGCTGGCTTCACCGGAGAAAGTGACGGCGATGGCCGCCTCTTCCTGGATCATGTACATCTTGATTTCATCGGCAACGATCGCTTTGATGTTCGGCGTGATGTCCTTCAGTTTATCCGCGACCTTATTCAAGACAACCGGATCCGTTTCGTTCAGCGAGTAGCCTTCACTTTGGAGGCCCAGCCCCATCACTTCGCGCGCCCCGTCGATCAGAAGCAGACTGTTTACGTAGCTCGGATCCCATAAATCGGACCAGGAGGTGATCTCTTCCGTCACCATTTTGTCGTTGTAGATGATGCCCAAGGTTCCCCAGAAATACGGAATGGAGTATTTATTGCCTTCGTCGAACGGCAAATCCAGAAAGCGCGGATCGATATTCTCCAGACCATCGATCTTCGAATGGTCCAGTTCAATCAGCAAGCCCTCTTCAGCCATTTTGTCGATCATGTACTCCGAAGGGATACTCAGATCGTAGGCCGTTCCGCCCTGTTTGACTTTGGTGTACATCGCCTCGTTCGAATCGAACGTTTCGTAGGAGACTTTATACCCGGACTCCTCTTCGAATTTCGTGATCAGCTCCGGTTCGATATAGTCGCCCCAGTTGTAGATCGTCAGCGTATTCCCGTCCGAAAAACCTTGCGCTCTATTCAAAGCGTTTATTCCAAAAGCGATAGCCGCACAAGCAAGCAAGACAACGGCCACTATTCCCATTAATTTTTTCATCCTTTTTTCACCGTCCGTTCCGACCCGGCGCGTTTCCCGATCGCCTTTAATTGCTGCGCATGTTTATTGTGCTCGTACTGTTGAATGAAATAATAGCCTAAGACCAAAAGCAGCGTGAACAGGAACATCAACGCGCTGAGCGCATTGATTTCCAGGCTGACACCACGGCGGGCCCGCGAATAGATTTCCACCGCCAAAGTAGTGAAGCCGTTCCCGGTCACAAAGAATGTCACTGCAAAATCATCCAAGGAATAGGTGAAGGCCATGAAGAAACCGCTCAGGATCCCTGGAGTGATGCTCGGAATCAGGATTCTGCTGAAGACTTGGCTGGAGCTGGCACCCAGATCCTGGGCCGCACTGATCATCGAATCGTTCATCTCATAAAGCTTCGGCAGCACCATCAGCACGACGATCGGGATCGAAAAAGCGATGTGCGACAACAGCACGGATGAGAAGCCCAACGAAAAGCCGAGCAGCGTGAACAGGATCAACAAGCTTGCTCCGATGATGACGTCCGGAGAGACCATCAGCACATTGTTCAGACTCAAAAGCGTATTCTTGATGCTGCGTTTTTTTGTGTAATATATGAAGATTGCACCCATCGTACCGATTGCAGTCGCGCTGAGGGCCGAAAGCAAAGCCACCAAAAACGTATTCAGCACAATGCCGATCAAGCGCGTGTCCTCAAATACGGCTTGGTAATGCTCCCACGTAAACCCAGTGAAGGAATTCATGGTACCGCCGGCATTGAACGAATAAAAAATCAGATAAAAGATCGGCAAGTACAGGATGGCGAAAACGAGCACAAGAAATGCATTATTCCACTTCGTGTTGGTTGTTCCCTTCATTTGACTCCCCTGCCTTTCTTCTTTTTGTCACTGGTCAGGGACATGATGGCAATCATGCTGATGATCAGGATGACGCCGATCGTCGATCCCATTCCCCAGTTCTGGGTAACGAGAAAATGCTGTTCCACAGCAGTGCCCAATGTGATGACCCGATTTCCGCCAATCAGACGCGTCAGCATGAACAGCGACAACGATGGAATGAAGACAGCCTGAAAACCGCTGCGCACGCCGCTCAGCGTCAAGGGAAAGATGACCCGCGTCAAAGTCTGCATCCTTGTGGCGCCTAGGTCCCCGCTGGCGACAATCAGGGATGGGTTCAGCTCTTCGATCGAATTGAAGATCGGCAGGATCATGAAAGGCAGTTCGATGTAGGCCGCCACGAAAATGAAACTGAAGTCCGTGAAGAGAATCTGTTGGGGACCGATGCCCATGAAGCTCAGGAACTGATTGACCGTCCCGCTCTGACTGAACAAACCGATGAAAGCATAGGCCTTCAGCAAGAGATTGATCCATGTCGGCAGAATGATCAAGGACAGCCAGAGCTGCTTATGCTTCGTCCGGCTCAGGAACAGCGCCGTCGGGTAACTGATCAGGAACGTCACGAGGGTGATGGTGAACGCATACAGGAACGAATTCAACGTCATCCGCAGATAATTTCCCGAGCTGAAATAAGTCGCGTAGTTGGCAAACGTGAAGGCCCCGGTGATGTCGAAAAAGGACTGGTATAGGATCAATAGCATCGGCGCGAGGACAAACAACCCCAACCACAACATATAAGGAACAGAATAGAACGCTCTAGAATTTTTCGTCATGTCTCTTCCCCCTACTCTTCATAACTTTCAAGACGGGCATCGAACTCTTCTTCGGATTCGTTCAATCGCATGACATGGATATCCTGCGGACCAAAATGGAGCCCGACATCCTTGCCGATTTCCGCGCGTTTGGTGGAATGGATCATCCACTCGTTTCCGTCCTTGTCGTAGCCGATGATCTCATAGTGGACGCCGCGGAACAGTTGCGTATCGATCTTCACGACCAACTTGCCATTTTCGACAGTCGTCAGCTCCAGATCTTCCGGACGGATGACGATTTCGACTTTTTCGCCCGGCGTGATTCCCGCATCAGAACATTCGAATTCCTTGCCGACGAAGCTGACTTTGTAGTCCTCAACCATCGTCCCGGGAACGATATTGCTTTCGCCGATGAAATCTGCGACGAATCGGTCGATCGGTTCATCATAAATATCCACAGGTGTGCCACTCTGGACAATCGCGCCTTTGTTCATGACGAAAATCCAATCGCTCATGGCCAGTGCCTCTTCCTGATCGTGCGTGACAAAAATAAAGGTGATGCCCAGGCGCTGCTGCAATTCCCTCAGTTCATACTGCATATCCGTGCGCAGTTTCAAGTCTAACGCCGACAAGGGTTCATCCAACAGCAGCACATCCGGTTCGTTGACGATTGCCCGGGCGATCGCGACGCGCTGTTGCTGGCCACCTGACAATTCACTGATTTCACGGTTCTCATAGCCCTCAAGTTGAACCATTTTCAGGGCTTCATCCACCTTTTGTTTGACTTGATCCTTGGGCATTTTCTTGATCGTCAGCCCAAATGCGATATTATCAAAAACATTCAAGTGGGGGAACAAAGCGTAATCCTGGAAAACCGTATTGACTTTGCGTCGGTTCGCCGGTATATCATTCACTGTTTCGCCATTGATTTTAATGACGCCTTCCGTAGCATCCGCAAAGCCGGCGATCAAACGCAGAATCGTCGTCTTCCCGCAGCCGGATGGTCCCAAAAGTGTATAGAATTTTCCTTTTTCAAGCTCAAAATTGATATCGTGCAACACTGTTTCATCATCGTATACTTTTTTTACATTCTCCAAAGTAATGATCGGTTTGTCAGTCATTTTCTCCCGCCTTTATCGTTTATTTATGGGCGCTGAACGTTCACTCCGATTGCGGATAGGCAATCGGATAATCACTCATCACTATTATGTTAGCACAAAACACTATTATTATATAAGAAGTAGCATCATTTTTAGCAAAAATACGAACAAAAAAACGCCAGCGATTTTCATTCCGGCGTTTTGAGCTTATTAGGATTTTATCAGAATAGCCGCGCGGCCCGATCGTAGTAGACGAATTTTTCCGTAAAGGAATACGGATCCGTCATTCCGATCTGATTGGCGAAGGTGAACAAGGTGGTCTCTTTCAACGAGGCAAGCTGGATCAGCCTCGGATTGATCAGGACAAAAGCCGAACTCGTATCGGCCACAATCTTTCCTTTGGCCATGACGACCGCTCTGCTGGTGTATTCCAGCATCAGGTGCATGTCATGCGTTACGATCACGACGGTCACACCGTTCTGGTGGATCCGCTGGAGGAAATGCATGATGTCTTTATAATGGCTGAAATCCTGTCCGGCTGCCGGCTCATCCAAGATGATCAGCTCCGGATCCAGAGCCAAGACGGCCGCAATCGACACCCGTTTCAGTTGACCAAAGCTCAGCATGGACAAAGGCAAATCTTTGATGTACTGCAGTCCGCAAACTTTCGCAACTTCATCGACTTTCCTTACGATCTCTTCCTCAGGCATGTTGCGCTGTCTCAGTTTTAAGGTGATTTCTGCATACACGGTTTCCTGGGACAAGCTGTCTTTCGGGTTCTGCGGGACGTAACCAACATAGTTTTCCGCTTCATCCGCATCGATGTCGCTGACTTCATGGCCTTTCCAGTAGATACGGCCACTCTGCGGTTTTTCCTCTCCGGTCATCAAACGGGAAAGCGTCGATTTGCCGGCGCCATTCGCACCGACCAGACTGATCATTTCCCCTTTGTAGATGCGGAGAAAGGCACCGTCGACGATATCCTCGTCGTTCCAAGGATACTTGAACGATAAGCCATCCAGTTCCAGAAGCACCTCATCATAATCGGGGTACCTGAATTGCGGCAGATAATTCAGCCAGCTCTCCATCTGCTCCTTTAATTGCGGCCCGTTCACCTTATTTACGTTCGCCAATTCACGGACATTGTCCAGATCGACTCCCGCATAGCGCATAGCCGTGATGTAAAGTGGTTCCCGGATGCCGATATCGCTCAAGATTTCAGTGCGGAGTATCTCCTCCGGCTTCGCATCCGCGATGATCCGCCCGCCGGAAAACAGCAGGATCCGATCAATCGGTTGTGCCAAGACATCTTCCAACCTGTGTTCGATGATGATGACTGTCGTGTCGCTGACGCGATGAAGATCTTCAATGAATTTCATGGCCAAATCCCCGGAGCTCGGGTCCAGATTCGCTAATGGCTCATCGAACAAAATCAATGGTTTGCCATCCAAGGAAATGCCGGCCATCGTGATGTCGCCCAACTGCTGTTCCGATAATTTCATAAAACTGCGCTTCAGATAAGGGCGTTTTTTCAAAAAGTCATGCCAATTATCCATTTTCTTCAAATCTTCCGCTGTACGGAAAGGGACTTGTTGCTTCACTCCGAATTTCCCCATCTGATCCGCGTGGGGAATCAGACTGTTCTTGACCAGTTTCATTTCATTCGGCAGAAAGTCTTCAAAGGGGGCTACTGTTTGATCGACCTGATGGTGAAAGAGGATGTTTCCGCTCGCATCACCGTTCTCATCACTCGGCAATACGCCAGTGAGGCAGCGGGCAAAGGTCGTTTTCCCGGAGCCGCTGGGGCCGAGCACAAGTATTTTTTCTCCCTCGTAGATGGTGACATTCAGTTCTTCCAACGTCGGTTCCTTTTGATCTGAATAGGTGAAACTAAAGTTCTGAAAAGATATCAGTGGTCTTCGCATGGCTATCCTCCTTCATTATATATTCAAATAAAATAATTAATTGCTATTCAAAAAAGAGCTGAATGTTCACACCCAGCCTTCTTTTCACCTATACGCTTCCCACTGTATCTTCCCCGATGATCCGGACTTCGGTTTCCAATGGCACCCCATAATGTTCCATTATGACTTTTTTGATATGTGCAATCAGATCAATGTAATCGGTCGCTGTAGCTTGGTTGATGTTCACGATGAAACCTGCATGCTTCATCGACACCTGTGCCCCGCCCCAAATCAAGCCTTGCAGACCCGCTTCCTGAATCAATTTTCCTGTGAAATATCCAGTCGGTCGTTTGAAGACGCTGCCGCATGAAGGGAATTCCAACGGCTGCTTCGATTCGCGTAAAGCCGTCAATTCATCCATTCGGGCTTTGATCGCTTCGTGCTTGCCTTTTTCGAGATGGAAGACGACTTCCAGAACGATTTCATTCGTTTCCTGCAGCTTGCTGTGTCGATAGGAAAACTCAAGTTCATTCTTCTCGTAGGTTTTGATTTTGCCTTCGCGTGTGATCACCACTACTGATTCGATGACTTCTTCAACTTCACCGTCATATGCTCCGGCATTCATGTAGACCGCTCCACCTACGCTGCCGGGAATGCCGCATGCGAATTCCAAGCCGCTCAGCCGCTCAGCTAAGGCCATCCGGGAAGCATCGATCAGGCGTGCACCGCTTTGGACGATCAAGCGATGACGCTTCACTTCCATATGGTCCATTTCCGTCAGGATCATGACGATGCCGCGGATGCCGCCATCCTTGATGATGACATTGCTGGAATTGCCCAATACCGTCAAAGGTATTTGCTTTTCATTCACCCAGGCGACGATTGCCGCGACTTCATCTTTAGTTTTCGGAAAGACCAGCGCATCCGCCGGGCCACCTGTTTTTGTGTATGTATAATGTGATAAGTTTTCATTCTCTTTAACGATCGTTTCAGGAAACTGTTGTTTTATTTCCGTCCCCAACATGCATTTCACCCACTAATTTTATTTATGTAGTCCATTCTAACATCACTTGATGCCGATTTGTATCAAATAAGTAAGCGGCAGCAATTAATTATATTTTTTTAATCATTAATTAATCAAATTTTAATCAAAAGCGATTCCGCACCTGTTCATGCTATTTTAACACAAGTTTATGAAAAAATTTACAATTTAATCAATTTGCAAGAGCTTTGTTACATATCTGTCTGCCGGAAAGAATCCTTCTTCATTTTTTGGACACGAATTCCGGCCCTCTTCCTTGTGATTCGATCGCATAGGTATGGTAAAATAGTACAGATAACAGAAAAAGGAGGCTGCGCAATGCAACCGAAACAAACCAGAAACGGAATCACATTCACACTCTTATCCATCCTATATCCGCTTTACCTTTTCACTACCAAAGATCCTGGTTCCGTATCCACGACTTCTTTGATATTGGCGCTGTTTTTGCCGATTGTTGGAACGATCTTTGCGCTGAACATCCCAGAGCCGAAAATGAAGTGGACACTGGCTGCCATCAATCTGATCCTCTTCATCCTGTTCCTTTACTATACGATCGCGTTGCGTTAAGGCGGGTGGGCAAAATGGATCTTAAATTTGTCTCATGGAACGTCAACGGCTTGCGGGCCATCGTAAACAAGAATTT
Organism: Trichococcus sp.; assembly: GCF_049589555.1. Taxonomy (GTDB): domain Bacteria; phylum Bacillota; class Bacilli; order Lactobacillales; family Aerococcaceae; genus Trichococcus. The sequence goes on along the minus strand of NZ_JBAWAZ010000033.1, from coordinate 1,338 downwards.
TGCGGATATTTTTGCGGACTTCGATGCCGATTTTTTCTGTCTGCAGGAAACGAAATTGCAGGAAGGCCAAATAGAGCTTGTGTTTCCAGGATATGAATCCTACTGGAATTATGCCGACCGCAAAGGCTATTCCGGAACCGCGATATACACGAAACACACACCGCTTTCGGTTCGGCTGGGCATCAGCGTTGCCGAACATGATTCGGAAGGACGCGTCATCACCTTGGAGTACGCCGATTTCTTTCTGGTCAATGTCTATACGCCCAATTCACAGGAGCAGCTGAAGCGATTGGACTACCGGATGCATTGGGAAACGGCCTTTCTGACTTATCTGAAGGGCCTGGAGACAGAAAAACCGGTCATTGTCTGCGGTGACCTCAACGTTGCCCACGAAAACATTGATCTGAAGAATTGGAAAACGAACCGCAAAAACGCGGGCTTTTCGGACGAGGAACGCGCCAAGTTCAGCGAAGTGGTCGCGAACGGATTCATCGATACTTTCCGCTACTTCCATCCGGATGCGGAAGGCAGATACTCCTGGTGGAGTTACCGCTTCAACGCCCGCAAAAACAATGCAGGCTGGCGGATCGACTACTTCCTTGTATCGGATGCTTTGAAGAATGCCTTGGTCGACGCGGATATCCATGAAAATATCTTCGGCAGCGACCATTGCCCGGTTTCACTTGAAATTTCGCTGTAGTACACGGGACAATTGAAGCAGCAATCAGTCGGGAGGAATGGAAGATGGATTATCAAAATCGTGTGGTTGTGGTGACCGGCGGAGCGAACGGCATCGGCCGGTCCACGGTGGAATCTTTTTTGTCATCGGGTGCCGCTGTCGCATTCGTGGATACGGATAAGGAAGCAGGGGACAAAATCGTTTCACGCTTCGAAGCGAACGACGTGTATTTTCATCACGGGGACATCGCGGAGGAAGCTGCCCTGCATGCTTTTGCGGAAGCCGTCAAGCACCGCTTCGGCAAAGTCGATTATCTGGTGAACAACGCCTGCATCAGCAAAAAAGGCATCCTGTCGGAATGTTCCTATCAGGACTTCAATTACGTCCTGGCTTTGGGCGTCACGGCTCCGTACCTATTGACGAGTTTATTTTTGCCGGTGTTCACAGCTGGCGCTTCAGTCGTGAACATCGCATCAAGCCGCGGTTTCATGTCGCAAAAGGATACCGAAAGTTACTCAGCAGCTAAAGGCGGCATCCTTTCTCTGACGCACGCCCTCAGCATTTCGTTGGCCGGGAAAGCCCGCGTCAATTCCATCAGCCCAGGTTGGATCGACACGGGTTCTTTCCATAAAGATGAGGATTACCAGCCTGACTACGAA
>NZ_JBAWAZ010000032.1:0-27132 GCF_049589555.1 Trichococcus sp. | reverse complement strand
AGCTGTTTGCCCACAATGCGGCAAAGTATCGTTCTACTTGCCTGAAGAGCAATTGGCGAAACTGATCGACTGATCTTTATGAATAGAAAAAACGAGCCTGGGATTTTTCCCGGGCTCGTTTTTGCTTTTAATGTTCGTTTGGATCGTTTTCTGCGTCTTCGTGGGTCGGGTGGACAGTGCCGGGCAAGTGGCTAGGGCCTGCATAGATTGTATACAGTTTAAGTGGTTTGTCCCCTGTGTTGGTGATGTTGTGCCATTTGTCGGCAGGGACAAAGACAGCATCATCGTCGGATACTTTCTGTTTGAAGTACAGATCGTCCTCTGAGTCGCCCATCACGCACACGCCGTCGCCTTCTTCGATGCGGATGAATTGGTCGATGCCATGGTGGACTTCCAATCCGATATCATCGTTCGGTTGGATCGTCATCACAGTCACCTGCAATTTTTCACCGGTCCAGATTGTTGTGCGGTAATTCTCGTTCTGAAGGGTTGCATCCTCGATGTTCACTACGTAAGGTTTTTTGCCGTGGTCCTTAAAATCGATACTCATTTGAATTCCTCCTAATTTAAATTAATTATCTTATTGTAATAACTATAAACTAAGTGTAGCAAAGTGAGCCGGATTTGCAAACGATATGCTTCCTGTGTGATCGATTGCCCATCTGCTTCCATTGTAACGCTCCTGAAGCGCTTTCTCAAGGAATCAATGCCATTCGGCCGGATTATTTGTGATATAATTGACGATATAACTTTGAACGTGGAGGTGCGCATGTGTCAATCGATTGGGGAGAAGTGATCACCTGGAGCAATGCCTTTGATATAGTGGATATCCTGTTGGTATGGTATCTGGTCTACAAGCTGATCATGATTTTAAAAGGTACGCGTTCCATTCAATTGCTGAAAGGTATCGGGATCATCGTGCTGATCAAACTGGCTGCTGTCACGCTTCAGTTGCAGACCATAGATTGGATCATGAACCGCGTCATCCAGTGGGGTGTCGTGGCGGTCATTATCGTGTTTCAGCCGGAAATCAGAAGAGGGTTGGAGCATCTGGGGAAAACAGGCTTCAGAAAGAAAGCCAAACGCTCGGTCAATATGAGCGAACGCCTGGTGACGGAGTTGGATAAGGCTGTCCAGTATATGGCAAAGCGAAAAATCGGAGCATTGATATCCATCGAGCAGCAAGGGTTGCTGGATGAGTACGCCGCAACGGGGATAAGGATCGGCGGAGAGGTAACCAACCAGCTGCTGATCAATATTTTCATCCCGAACACGCCTTTGCATGATGGAGCGGTCATCATCCAGGATTACAAAATCGCGACCGCAGCCAGTTATCTGCCGTTATCAGAAAGTTCCTTCATCCCGAAGGAGCTGGGAACAAGGCACCGTGCCGCAATCGGGCTCTGTGAAGTCAGCGACGCCATCACCATCATCGTTTCGGAAGAGACCGGGGGCGTCAGCATTGCCCATAAGACGAGCCTGTTGCGTGAAATGAGCCGCGATGATTTTGTTGCCTACCTGACGGACCAACTGGTCGTGGAGGAAGAGGAAGAAAAGACCACCAATTTCATTCAGGATTTCTTTGACAATACGAAATGGGGTGGTTCTGAATGAGAAAGCAGCAAGACGATAAGTTTTTGGAAAACAAGTGGGTCGTCAGAGGCCTCTCTTTCGTGATTTCCTTATTGTTGTTCGCCTATGTCTACTCAGAAAACTATGGCTGGTCTACGAGCACGAGCAACAGTTCCATCAGTACCAGCAAGCGGGAAACCATTTCGAATGTCCCAATCCAGGTGGATATCGATACGGACGAGTATTTCATTTCAGGATTGCCGGAAACGGTTGTGTTGACCCTGACCGGTCCGGAGAGCGTACTCGTGCAGACGATTTCTGCTGCGGATTACCGCATCGTCACGGAGGATCTGGACGAGCTGGGTCCAGGAACCCATACGATCCAATTGACGGCCGAGAATCTATCAAATGAAATCGATTATTCGATTACGCCATCGCGAGTGAATGTCGTCATTGAAGAGCGGGTTGCAATCGAGAGCCCGGTGGAAGTCCGCTTCGATGAATCTTTGGTTGATCCGCAATATCTGGCAGGCATTCCGGAGCTGAGTGCGGATACCGTGACGTTGACCGGACCGGCCTCGACCATAAGCCGTGTGGATAGTGTTTACGTGACGGTCGCAGCTGAAAATGGCTTGACAAATACTGTGAATATGAATACTGTAGTACAAGTAGTGGACGCAAGTGGGAATAAGTTGAATGTTTCCGTCGATCCGCAAGAAATTTCCGTCAGGATTCCGATTTCTCTTTACGGGAAAGAAGTGCCTTTGGTCATCCAACAGATCGGTGTTCCGCTTGAAGGCAAAATCTATACGATTGAAGTGGATGGCGAATCCAGTGTGACCTTGACAGGCGATAAGTCTGTGCTTGCCGATATCGATGAAGTGATTCTGCCGGTGAGTGTCACGGGTGTAGAGAGCAACACCACCCAAACGCTCACAATCCCAGTCCCGAATGACACCTTAACGGCGACGCCGACCACAATCAAGGTAAATATCCGCGTGTCGGATGCTTCCGAAGCTGCAGCTGATTCAGAGGCCACCAATGATGAAGGGGAGTCCTCATCTTCAGCCGACGAAAGCGGCACTATCGCATCTTCAGCTTCGGACGGTCTGGACAGCGAAGCGAGTCAATCGGAGAGCAGTTCATAAAATTAAAAATCAAACAAATCCATGCAAAGAAAATAAATGAAAAATCTAAAGGAGATTACAGGTAATGGGTAAATATTTTGGAACAGACGGTGTCAGAGGCGTTGCGAACAGCGAATTGACGCCGGAATTAGCTTTCAAATTAGGCCGTTTTGGAGGATATGTCCTAAGACAGCATGCGAAAGATATCGCACATCCGCTTGTGTTGGTTGCGCGTGATACGAGGATCTCCGGTCAATTGTTGGAATATGCATTGGTTTCCGGCTTATTGTCAGTTGGTATCGAAGTATTGCAATTGGGAGTCATCCCAACACCCGGCGTCGCTTATCTGACACGCATCCAAGGTGCCGTTGCAGGGGTCATGATCTCTGCATCGCACAATCCTGCAGGCGATAACGGCATCAAATTCTTCGGAGCTGACGGTTTCAAATTGTCGGATGAACAGGAATACGAAATCGAAGCCTATTTGGATCAAGAAGGGGACGATTTGCCGAGACCTTCCGCAGACGGTTTGGGTACGGTGGATGAATATCCTGAGGGCGTCCTGAAATATGCACAATATTTGCAGACGACCATCCCGGATGACCTGTCCGGCATCACAGTCTGCCTGGATGCGGCAAATGGGGCAGCATCGCCGGTAGTCAATCGTTTATTCGCGGACTTGGAAACAGACTTCTATACAATGGGTGCAAATCCGGATGGCATCAACATCAACAAAGGCGTCGGTTCCACGCATCCGGATGTCCTAGGTAAATTTGTCGTTGAGAAAAAAGCGGATGTCGGCTTGGCATTCGATGGCGACGCCGACCGCTGTATCGCTGTGGATGAAAATGGGCGCATCATTGACGGCGACCGGATCATGTTCATCTGCGGTAAATATTTGAAAGAGCGCAATAAATTGAATCAAAACACAATCGTCTCGACTGTCATGAGTAACTTGGGATTCCATTTGGCTGTGGAAGCTGAAGGCATGACTGCCTTGAAGACACAAGTCGGCGACCGTTATGTCGTGGAAGAAATGCGCAAAAATGGCTACAATTTGGGCGGAGAGCAATCCGGACACGTTGTCTTCCTGGAAATGAACACGACTGGGGATGGCCTTTTGACGGGTATCCAATTGTTGAACGTCATGAAACAGACCGGTAAAAAACTTTCCGAGTTGGCTGATGAAGTGACCCTTTACCCGCAAGAATTGGTGAACGTACGCGTCTCCGAAAAAGACGGCGTAATGGAGATTCCGGCTGTGAAAGCTGTCATCGAAGAAGTTGAAGCCGAAATGGCAGGCAAAGGCCGCATTTTGGTTCGTCCGAGCGGAACAGAACCGTTGTTGCGCGTTATGGCTGAAGCTGAAACGGATGAAAAATGCCATGAGTACGTTATGCGCATCGTAGATGTCGTAAAAGCGGAAATCGGCATCTAAGCTAGAGAGCCTGTAAAACATTTTAGGGTCGTGGAGCACTGCTGTAAGGGCGCTTCACGGCTTCTTTGTTTTCATTGTTCATTGATGCCTGGATTCGACGAGGTGTCTGCATTCATCATTCAGGATAATGATTGCAAATGTACACAACCGTATGATTATATGTATAATGAGTTGGAAACATCCGCGATAATGTAAGCGAAATCAAAAAAGCGGGTGTGCTTGAGGAAAAAGGGAAGGAAGTGTGACCATGATCAGACCCAAGCGATCCTACGCGAAGGAAGCATCGTTTGATTTGCTGAAAATAAGACGGTTTGGTCATTACCTCAGCGGAATGATCATGCCGAACGTCAGTGTCTTCATTACTTGGGGGATCATTACGACGCTTATTCAATATTTTCAGGGTCCGCTCCAACAATCCTTTATTGAAATGGATCACCTAATGATTCAATTTCTCCTCCCTGTTTTGATTGCCTATACTGGGGGAAGATTGATCGAAAAAAGGGCCGGGGTCGTAGCGGCCATCGCAGTTATTGGCATGCTCGTGGATTCTGAAGATCCGCAAATATTGGGAGCCATGGTGATAGGTCCGCTGACGGGCTGGAACGTTTTTCTCTTCGATAAATATATTTTTCCGAGGGTCAAAGCAGGTTATGAAATGCTAGTCCGTAATTTTTCGGCAGGGATCATCGGCATGTTGCTCGGCTATTTGAGTTTGGTCTTCATCGGTCCGTTCATTGCGGGCGTCACGCAACAAATCAGTCGGCTTGTCGGCTGGTTGATCCAGCGCAATCTGCTTTTGCTGACGAACATTTTCATAGAGCCGCTGAAGGTCTTGTTCTTGAATAATACGCTCAACCATGGCATTTTGACGCCATTGGGGATCGAACAGACGGAGGCAGCCGGAACGTCACTGCTGTTTCTGATCGAAACCAACCCCGGACCGGGCTTGGGTGTTCTGCTGGCTTTCATTCTGTTCAGCCGGAAAGAACTGAAGGCCAGCGCCAGTGGGGCCTTTATGATCCATCTGATCGGCGGGATCCATGAGATTTACTTCCCGTTCGTTTTGTTGAATACCAGGTTGTTTGCCGCAGTTATTTTGAGCGGGATGAGCGGCACGCTGATTTTCGAGTTGTTTCAAGTGGGCTTGAAAGCGCCAGCCTCCCCTGGATCGATCGTGACGATTTTGGCGAATACGCCGCAGGATATGCTGCTGGGGGTTGCCTGCGGCATTGCGGTAAGCACGCTGGTGAGTTTTTTGTTGGCTGCCCTCGTGATCAGGAAAGATCAGACAAAAAAAGAAATTTCAGAAAAGGTGACGAAAGTGACGGAAATTCAGAAAATTTTATTCGCTTGCGACGCGGGCATGGGATCAAGTGCCATGGGGGCCAGCATTATGCGACGGCAATTGGAAGAGAGCGGCGTTTCGATTCCCGTGGATTATACGTCCATTTACCACGTGCAGGATGATCCTCACCTGTTGCTGATTACCCAGAATGAGTTGAAGCATTTGGCCGAAACACAAGCCCCGCACGCCCAAATCGTCACAATCGGAAACTTCTTGGATCGGACAGAGTACACGAAAGTTGTCGCGATGCTGACTGATGAACAAGAAAATGAAATGATTCCGGAAACGATTGGAGAAAAGCTGCCGTACCAGAAAGTCGTCTTCTTGTATGCGGATAGTGTGCGTGGTTCGCAGACGATGGCCATGCAAGCATTCCGGAACTTAGCGGAAAAGCATAATGTGAGGGTCGACATCGAAAAGCAGCCATTGGAACAGCTGATTGCGGACCAAAGGAATCTGTACATCGTCACTGAAGCTTTTGCAGCTGAGAATGTCCTGCCGGAGTGTCCGCTGCTGGTCGTCGGGCATCTTATCGCTACGAATAAATACGAGAAACTATTAAGGGGAGATTTGTCAGATGTTTCTAACTCCTAGAGAGACCATCATTTTAAAAGAATTGCTGCATTCCGCCTCGCCGGTTACCGTGGAACGCTTGATGAGCCTGCTGAAAGTCAGCAAGCGTACGGTTTACCGCGAGTTGGCAAATCTCGAACTTTCTTTGGAATCCATCGGCGCAAAGCTGGAGAAAGCGAGCCGGGGCCGTTTCCGCTTGATTGCGGAGGATGCCGCCAAAGCAAAAATCCTTTCCATCGTGTCTGAGGATGAACCTTCTGAATTATCCGCCACGGAACGCCAACATGCCATTTTGCTGCAACTGTTGAACAGCGACGAGCCGATCAGCATGCAGACGTTCCTGGATGAATACTTGATCAGCAACACCACGTTCTTTGCCGACATCAAACAGTTGGAGCTTCGTTTGGCGCGCTTGCCCTTGACGATCACGAGAAACCGCGGCTATGAACTTGCCGGCAGCGAAAAATATCGCCGGCTCCTATTGGCCAATATTTTGGGAATAGAAATCAACGAGTACCACTTCTTCCACTTTTCGGAATTAGAGGATAAAGAAAGTTTCTTTCTGCAATTCGTCAACCAGGAGCAGCTGCTGTTTGCTCAAAAATTGGTGCGGGAAATCGTCGAGCCGCGCTTTTCCGACTTGAGTGACCGGAAACTGGAGTTTTTGATTTTGATGCTGACGATTTCCATGGATCGCGTCCCGCGAGGCTGCCAACTGGTGGAGGATTCCTATGCGGGTCAAATCAATAAGGAACTTTTGGATTTAGCGAAGCAAATTTTTGCCAAAATCGCGGCGCACACGAAGCAATTGTACGCGGTCAGCGAAGTCGTCTTCTTCGCTAATCTGTTGGGGGATTTCTTCAGTGACTTGGACAGCGATTTTTTTAACGAAAGCTTTGATCCGCGCTTGGCTTATCAAGTGAAGCAATTGATCGAAAACGTCAGCCGTGATGCCGAAGTCAATTTCTTTGAGGACAGCAATCTTTACAAAATGCTCTTGACGCATCTTTCCGCGGCGTTGAGCCGCGCCATCCTGAATCAAGGAAACCTCAATAATCCCATCCTGGAGCGGATCATGGCGCAATACTCGGAAGTTGCCGGTGCGATCCGCAATGCCTTGCCGAAGGTGTTCCCGCAGCAGGAATTCTCCGAAGAGGAGATCGCCTATATGGTGCTGCATTTCGCCAATTCGCTGGAACGCAGCCCGAAAGTCATTGCGGTGGATATTGCCGGTATCTCCCCAAGCGGCTTGGCTTCGACGCGTATGCTGGAAATGCGTTTGCGGAAACATTTTCCTTTCATCAATGAGATCGTCTTTTTCCGGATAGCCGACCTCGGGAAACTCAATCTGGAAGAAAAGTTTGATTTGACCATCTCCACTTCACTGTTGCCGGGATACAGCGGGAAATATTTGCTGGTTTCCCCGTTGCTATTGGAGGACGAAATCAAGCAGCTCAAAGAGGCGTTCCGCGCAATCGATCATACGAAGCGGCATGTTCAACCCGCAGCGAAACCGAGCCTGCCCGAAAATGATGACTATCAGGAAGTCATGACGTTCATTGATGAAATCAACCAGTTGCTGAAGCACTTTTTCGTCAAGCCGTTGGAAAACAGCGCCAACATTTCCGAAACAGTCGCTTTGGCTGTAAACAATATTTCAACTGAAATCGTAGCGGACCCGGCAAAAGTCCGGGATAAATTGATGAATCGCTACCAGCAAGCGCCGATCGGGATTCCCAATACCCATTTTGCTTTGTTCCACGCCTCCCATGCCGCTGTCCTGCAGCCTAGTTTTTGTGTCTTTGATCTGCAGACGCCGCTGGAAATAGTCGGGATGGATAAGGAACCGATGACCTTGACGCGGATGCTGGTTATGCTGGCTCCAGATCCGATCGAAGAGAATGTCGCTAAGATGCTTGGGAAAATCAGTGGAGCGATCATCATGAACGATTTGGGGATGGAGATTTTCAATTCCGGCAATGAAGCGATCATCTACCAATTGCTGTCCGCCCTCTTGATCGAAGAAGTCAAAAAGTAAAGAAGTAAGGAAGTGAGGAGCCCGCATGATTACGATCAAAGATGAACATATTCTGTTGGATCAAACGTACAGCAGCGCCGAAGCGGCGATTGTCGCTGCCGGGGAATTTCTGGTGGCGCAAGGCTTGGTATCTCCGCCTTACATCCAATCGATGCTGGCGCGCCACCGCAAAGTGAGTGTTTACGTCGGTAATTTTGTCGCTTTGCCTCACGGTGACAGTGACGGGCACCCACATATTGAAGAAGAAGGCATCTGTTTGATCCAAGTGCCGGACGGCGTCAACTTCGGCAGTGGACAGAAAGCGCAAATCGCAACCATTCTTTTTGTGGTGGCCCTGAAGGAAAAACAATTGGAAGCTTTGCAGGACATCGCTTTTTTCTGCTCGGATATCGAAAACGTGATGGCATTGAGCGATGCCAAAGATCTGCAAGCGGTCAAAAACATCCTCCAAAACAGCTAGCGGACACAACCCAAAATAAGTGCAAAATGCAAGCAGCATCCCACTCGGTGGAAGGCTGCTTGCATTTTTTTGTGCGCCCGCTAACCGGAGGAGCGCGAAGGAATGAGGGCGCAGCTCCGATGAAGGATCTACTTCCCGGAGCACGCTGGTAATAATTCTACTTAACTCCGATGAAGCCGTGCTTATCGGAGAACAACTCAGAATGTGGGCCGAACTCCGGCGAAGCCTCCGTTCCCCGGAGAAGAGTAGAGCAGATACCTGCAACGGCAACGGCGCTACGAATACGAGTAGCAAGACATGGCACAAATAAACGTGCCAAAGCACGACTATAAACCAAGTAGGGAAGCGCATACAATAAAGACATCAAAAGAAACAGTTTGAAGGGAGAAACAAAAGATGGAACAGACACAACAAGCCTCGCTGAAGGCAAAGGTTCAAAAGTTAGGCAGTACGCTTTCGAGCATGGTGATGCCGAATATAGGGGCGCTGATCGCCTGGGGAGTTTTAACAGCATTATTTATCCCGGATGGCTATTTGCCGAATGAAGCCTTCGCTTCGATGGTCGGCCCGATGCTTACGTATTTAATCCCTTTGTTGGTCGGTTATACAGGAGGTAAAGTGATCGCAGGCGAACGCGGTGCGGTTGTCGGTGCCATCGCCACAATGGGTGTGATCGTAGGGACAGAGATCCCGATGATCATGGGTGCCATGATCATGGGACCATTGGGCGGTTTCGCGATCAAGAAATTTGATGCGATGTTCCAGAGCAAAATCAAGACCGGTTTTGAAATGCTCGTCAACAATTTCTCGGCAGGCTTGATCGGATTCGCTTTGGCACTTGTAGGGTTCCAAGCAATCGGACCAGTAGTTGACCGTTTGACACAAGCAATGGCGGCTGGGGTTGAAACGATCCTGAACGCACAATTGATTCCTTTAACAAATATCTTCATCGAACCAGCAAAAATTCTTTTCCTGAACAATGCAATCAACCACGGAATTTTGACACCGTTAGGAACGGAACAAGTCAGCGAGACAGGTCGTTCGATCCTCTTCCTGCTTGAAGCAAATCCTGGTCCTGGTTTGGGCGTGCTGTTGGCTTTCACACTGTTCGGCAAAGGTTCAGCAAAATCGACAGCGCCAGGCGCTATGATCATCCACTTCTTGGGTGGTATCCACGAAATCTATTTCCCTTACGTCATGATGAAACCGTTATTATTCCTGGCAGTCATCTCGGGCGGTGTTTCCGGAAGCTTTGTTTTCCAACTTTTAGGCGCTGGTTTGCGGGCTCCTGCTTCACCAGGTTCGATCATCGCGATTTTGGCTATGACGCCGATGGGTTCTTACTTGCCAGTCATTTTGGGGGTTGTCGCCGGTGCAGCAGCATCTTTTGCGGTAGCAGCAGTCATTTTGAAGGCCGACTCCAAAGAAGCAGTCGACACGTTTGAAGAAAGCGTCAAAGCGACCCAAGCCGCAAAATTAAGCGCAAAAGGCTTAGCTGGACAAACAAGTCTGACTGGGATCCAACACATCATTTTTGCTTGCGATGCAGGGATGGGCTCAAGCGCAATGGGTGCTTCCATTTTACGCAAAAAAATCAATGCAGCCGGGTTACCGCAAGACGTCACCAACCGCGCCATCAATAATCTGACGGATGCAGCCAACACGTTGATCGTAACCCAGGAAGAACTGAAGAATCGGGCCCAACAGAAAGCACCGAATGCGACTTTTGTAGCGATCGAGAATTTCCTGAATTCGCCAAAATACGATGAAATCGTGGCCACCTTGTCCGGCACCGATCTGAAAGAAACAGTCGTTGCAAAACCGGCGCCGGTCCTGGACTTTGACTTGGCGAACATCAACGAAATCGTCTTGGTTCATGATGACCGCAAAGGCTCCGCCACTATGGGACAAAAAGTAGTGGAACGGATTTTGGAGAGGGAAGCATTGAACATACCTTTAAGAAAAGTGCATATCAACGAGCTTGAAGCAACACCGCAAACGTTGGTCATCAGCAAAAACAGTCTGACGCAAGCGGCAAAGCAAAAAGTTCCTGCAGCCGTCCATCTGTCAGTCGACAGTCTGATCACTACGCCTAAATATGAGAGCGTCGTAGCCAACTTGAAGCAAATCGCTTAAGGAGAGGAAGATTAAAATGAATAATTTAGATACAGAAATGATCGTTTTGAATAAAGCTTTTGCTTCAAAAGAAGAAGCCATCCGTTTTTGCGGCCAAAAATTAGTGGAAGCAGGCTGTGTGGATACGGATTATGTGGAGGCCATGGTGCAACGGGATCAGATGTTGTCAGTGTATATGGGGAATTTCATCGCGATTCCCCATGGCACCGATGCTGCCAAGGACCACGTGAAAAAATCAGGCATCTGCGTTGTACAAGTGCCTGACGGCGTTGACTTCGGCGACGAGCAGGAAGAAAAATTGGCTACCGTGCTGTTCGGCATCGCAGGGGTCGGCGACGACCACCTGCAGTTGATCCAAAAAATTGCGCTGTATTGCAGCGACGTGGATAACGTCGTGACTTTGGCAGACGCTTTGACAAAAGATGAAATCACTGGCAGCTTAGCCATTGCATAGGGAGAGATGAAAATGAAAGCAGTACACTTTGGTGCCGGAAATATCGGCCGCGGCTTTATCGGGGAAATTTTGAATCACAACGGGTACGCAATCACTTTTGTGGATGTGAACGATACAATCATCGAAGCATTGAAAGCGCGAGGCAGCTATACAATCGAATTGGCTGACGAATCACGCGAACAGATCCAGATCCAGAACGTTACAGGCTTGAACAATGCCAAGGAAGCAGACAAAGTCGTTGAAGCGATCGTTGAAGCGGATATCTTAACGACTGCCATCGGTCCGAATATTCTGCCTAGAATCGCGCAATTGATCGCGCAAGGGATCGAGGCGCGTGCTGCCCGGAACATCCAGCAGCCCATCGACATCATCGCCTGCGAAAACATGATCGGCGGCTCGACTTTCCTGGCTGAGGAAGTCAAGAAACATTGCACGGATACGGCATATCTTGACCAATACGTTGGATTTCCCGATGCGGCGGTGGACCGTATCGTGCCGATGCAGCAACATGCGGATCCGCTCTTTGTGCAAGTGGAGCCATTCAGCGAGTGGGTCGTACAAGGGACTGCCTGCAAAAGCCCGATCCGTCTGGAAGGCGTTTCCTATGTGAACGATCTGGAGCCTTACATCGAACGCAAACTTTTCAGCGTCAATACGGGGCACGCTACGGTAGCCTATACAGGCGCTCTGCAGGGCTATGAAACCATCGATGAAGCGATGCAAGATCATCTGGTCGTCATCCAATTGCGCTCCGTCTTGCATGAAACCGGCAAATTGTTGATTGCGAAATGGGGATTCGATGCAGCGGAACACGAGAAATATATCGAGAAAATAATCGGCCGTTTCCAAAACAAATATATTTCCGATGCCATCTCCCGTGTGGCGCGTACGCCTTTAAGAAAATTGGGCAATCATGAGCGCTTCATCCGTCCGATGGTTGAATTGACCCAAATCGATGAGATGCCTTTCCACTTGCTGGAAACAATCGGCATGGTCTTCAATTACTTCGACCCGGAAGATGAGCAGTGCCAAGAATTGAAGGAAATGATCCTGCAAAAAGGCTTGGATAAAATCATTTCGGAAGTAACCGGGATAGACAATCAAAAAATCTTGGGCAGCATTAAACAGAACGTCGAGAAGTACGCATATAAGGTGGCTTGATCACTGCCTTTCAAACAGCAACTTTTAACTATATCCGTTGTGTCGGTCAAGCGGTCATTTGAGGCATCTTGATGAAATCGAACGGCACAACGAATATAAGTTTTTCTTAAATAGCGCTTCAAAACAGCATTACAAGTGAAACCGAACGAAATACGCTTTGACAATGTCACTGTTTGTAGGATAAAATGCATATATTCTGGAAAATATAAAGCTAGGAGGATAGAGGAAGAGCAAATGGATAGCGCCAGACTTCAGGGAGCACAGGAAAATCGGCCCTGAAGTGACGAGGATTGGGTTTATCGAAGGATTCGGCGGATGACCCAAGGCAAGTGTAGTCTACAGGATTGAAGCAAAAAAGACCCTTATGCGGCTGCAGAGCCCGAAACGGTCTTACAGAGATCAATCCCCACACCCAGAAAAAATCGAGATAATAAAGGGGATTTTTACGCTTATGTGTGGAATAGTTGGATATGTAGGAAAAGGCAATGTACAAGAGGTATTGTTGCATGGATTAGAAAAATTGGAATACCGTGGTTATGATTCAGCCGGTATTTTTGTCGTAGACGCTGAAAACCAAGGGCATGTGTTCAAGGAAAAAGGCCGCATCGCGGATTTGCGTGCAATCGTCGACAGACAGGTCGAGGCGCATGTAGGTATCGGACACACAAGATGGGCAACGCATGGCGTGCCTAGTGCAGAGAATGCGCACCCGCACCAATCTGCGGATGGACGTTTCACATTGGTCCATAATGGGGTCATCGAAAACTTTAAAGAAATCAAAGATGAGTATCTGCAGGATGTCACTTTCGTCAGCCAAACAGATACAGAAATCGTTGTGCAGCTGATCGGAAAAATCGCTGCTGAAGAAAACTTGGACGGTAAAGAAGCTTTGCGCCGCGCGTTGTCGATCGTAAGAGGCTCTTACGCTTTCGCTTTAGTGGATGCACAAGCACCAGACGTCTTTTACGCAGCCAAAAACAAAAGCCCAATGTTGATCGGTTTGGGTGATGACTTCAACGTCGTTGCCAGCGATGCGATGGCTACTGTTCAGATCACGAACCAATATGTGGAAATCCACGACGGCGAAATGATCACATTGACGGCTGATGGCGTCACAATCGAAAAATTGGACGGAAAAACCGTAACACGTAATCCGTATACGGCCCAAATCGATGCCAGCGACCTGGAAAAAGGGACATACCCTTACTACATGTTGAAAGAAATCGATGAGCAGCCTGCTGTTATGCGTAACATCATCCAAAAGTACCAAAATGCAGAAGGGCGCCTGACGGTTCCTGAAGAATTGACTACTGCTATGTTGGAAGCTGACCGCATCCATATCGTGGCTTGCGGGACGAGCTACCATTCCGGTTGGGTAGGCAAACATTATCTGGAAAAAATTGCACAGATCCCGACAGAAGTGCATGTCGCCAGCGAATTCTCCTACAACCCGCCGCTATTGAAAGGCAATCCGTTCTTTATCTTCCTTACCCAAAGTGGGGAGACTGCGGATAGCCGCCAAGTATTGGTGAAAGTAAAAGAATGGGGATACCCAGCTTTGACGATCACAAACGTGGCTGGTTCAACCTTGTCGCGTGAAGCGGACTACACATTGCTGTTGCATGCAGGTCCTGAGATCGCTGTCGCTTCAACGAAAGCTTACACGGCACAGATCGCTGTCTTGGCTGTCTTGTCGGATGCGTTAGGCGCAAGAACGGGTCATGATATGGGAATCGACATGGTCCATGAATTGGGGATCGTCGCAAATGCGATGGAAGCGGTCATCGATGACAAAGAGCGCATCGCTGCATTGGCTGACATCTACTTGCCGAACACCCGCAATGCTTTCTACATCGGCCGCGGTTTGGATTACTTCGTATCGATGGAAGCTGCTTTGAAACTGAAAGAAATTTCTTATATCCAAACAGAAGGTTTTGCTGCCGGAGAATTGAAGCACGGCACGATCGCCTTGATCGAAGAAGGAACTCCGGTCTTGGCTATCATTACCCAAGCTGATGTTGCCAGCCACACCCGCGGAAACGTCGAAGAAGTGCGTTCACGCGGCGCAAATACTTGTGTATTTGCAATGGAAGGTTTGGCCAACGAGAACGACCAAATCATCTTGCCGGCTGTTCACCCAGCGCTAGCGCCACTGATGACTGTCGTTCCGACCCAATTGATGGCTTACTACGCAACGCTTCACCGTGGCTATGACGTCGACAAACCAAGAAACTTGGCTAAATCCGTTACGGTTGAGTAAAATTCATTAAATGCATACTTATAACATCCTTTCGCTTATTATTTAATAAGTGAAAGGATGTTTTTTTGCGTTTGAATAGGTCCGATTAGTTCAAAGATAATAGCACTGCAGTGGAGGAATGGTTGCACTAATTCGCTTTTTCAACTTGAAAAAGTTTTGCTGCTCCTGAAACCGCAAGCATAAAGCATCAGTTTTTCCCAGTCGTGGCGCGCTTTTTCCGTTTTCGGATACATAAATATGATTTTTATCCCCTCCCGCTAAATTTCAGAATTTGAATTAGTTCAAAAACCAGCCCCCGTTTACGGGTCAAGGACTGTATTAATTTATTTTTTATTTGGTCTATACTCTGGAATATAGAGATTGAAAGGGGATACAAAACATTATGGCAAACAACTGGTTGGAATTAGACGGAAAAACGGTTATCGTTACAGGAGGAAATTCAGGGATCGGCTTACACATCGCGGATCACTTGAAAGAACAAGGCGCAAACGTCGTTGTAGCGGATTTAAGTGTTGAAACGGGAACAAGTGTTTATGGTAAACTGAATGTGAAGACGGATGTTACTTCAATCGCGAGCATCGAGGCAATGGTCGAAAAAGCTGTTGAGAAATTTGGCAAAATCGATGTTTTGGTCAATAATGCAGGTATGAACTTGCCGCGTTTGTTGGTGGATGTCTACAGTGATGAAAGAAACTACGAAATCGATGAAGCCTCATTCGACAAAATGACAGCAGTCAATCAAAAAGGAATGGTATTCACTACACAAGCCGTCGTCAGAAACATGCTGAAGAACAAAGTGGAAGGTACGATCATCAATATCTCTTCCGAATCCGGCATGGAAGGTTCGGTCGGTCAAAGCATCTATTCAGCCACAAAAGGCGCTACGAATTCTTATACGCGTTCATGGGCAAAAGAACTGGGTAAATTTGGCATCAAAGTCGTCGGTATCGCACCGGGGATCAACGAAAAAACAGGATTGACAACTCCTGCCTACAATGAAGCATTGGCTTACACAAGAAACATACCGGTTGAGCAATTGGACACAGGGTATGAAAAGAGCATTCCACTGGGACGCGTCGGAAAATTGGATGAGATCGGCTACTTGGTGGCATTCTTATCTTCCAATAAATCCGCTTATATCACTGGAACAACAATCAATATTACAGGCGGGAAATCTAGAGGATAGTATGGGGGCATTGAGATGTCAACGGCAAATGATAGAGAACTTTTGCTGAGAAGTTTACTTTCAAATAAAGAAACCGATCTTCAGAGTCTCGAGGAAGAATCGGGAAAAAATAAATACCAAATCAAAACAATCATTTCGGAATTGAACGATGTCTACGCAGGATTCTTAAAAATCCAACAAAAGGATGAATCGCAAATAGGCATCGTCAGAAAGGAGGGGGCGAACATATTCAACACACTTCATTACAATATCCATCAGGACTTCAATAAGGTAGAATGCAGGATCGCGTATCTGTTGTACCGCTTGATATGCACAGAGGAGTACCTGAATATCGGAGACCTCTCCGAAGAAATGAGCGTAAGCAGGAGTACGGTGAACAACGACCTGAAAAAGCTGAAGCAGCTTTTGGAGAAATACAATGCGAAAGTCGTCGGAATCCCGAACAAAGGCATCACCTTCCAGTGCAGCGAATTCGGCACCCGCTTGGTCCTGATCTATGAAGTCTTCGAGTTGCTGCAGATGACCTTTCTGCCGGATCAAGAAATCCAGGCTGCGCTTGACGGACTCGGCCAAGCCTACAAGCTGGATGAGCAGGCAAAAGACCTGCTATATAAGGCTTTGTCTGTAAGCGTTCACAGAGTGGCGCACGGGCATACGATAGATTCCGAGATTCCGATGTACAAAAACTTCGAGGCGGATTCGGCAAATGTCATCGCCTATATCCAACTGCTGCAAAAGAAATTTGCAGTTGCGTTGAATGACCATGAAATTGCTTTCCTTGCCTTTCCGATCAACACAAGGAATTCCGCTTATGTAAAAGGAACCGAAAACGCCGAAAACGAAGAGGTACTCAGACAAGTCGTCTCCAGCATGCTGAAGACGGTAAGAGACCAAGTCATGATCGAAATCGATGAAGAAGCCTTCTTCGACAAAGTCAAATATCATCTGCTATTCTTGATAAACAGGCTCGTCTTCCGGATTCCGAACACGGATCTATATCTGGAGCAGATCAAACTAAAATATCCTTTGGCCTTCGAACTGGCGAAGATTTCGCTTTCGGAACTGAATCGCTTGTACCAATTGAGCGCCAGCGCGGATGATATCAGCTATCTGGCTGTCTATTACGCCCTGATGCTGGACGAAAGGCAAGCGAACGAGTCCAAAGGCAAAAGCACAAAAGATGTCGGCATCATCACCAACCTTGGAAGAGGGAGTTTTGAGCTGATCAGCAGACAGATCAAAGAGATCGTCGGAAGTGAGATGAATATCGTCCACATCAATACCGACAGTCTGCCGAAAGAAAAATTGAAGCGGTTCCGGCTGCTGTTCACAACCGAAGAGATTTCCGTGGACACCGAAGTTCCTGTCATCAAAATCGACAGGTTGGTCAGCCCGGACGATTTAGCCCAAAAGATCTATGCGGTGGAAAAAGATCAATACAACATCAAATACCTGACAAACGAGGACATCAGTTATCACCTCGTCAATCTGAAAGGCCAAATGGGTTACTTTGATTACGTGGAAGAGATCATGTCCTACCTTTCCAGAAGATACCGCCTGTCCGAAGATATCCTGGACCGGTTCGTGGAAAAAGAAGAAAGACATACGATGATTTATGAAAACAAGGTGGCTTTCCCCCATTTGACCGACCCTAACATCAACAAGTTGGTGTTTGTCCTGGGGAACATCACGATGGCCAACCGCAACGATGCTTTTTCCTTGATGTTATTTCTAGTGACACCCGAGAAAATTTCTGAGCAGCAAGAGAGAATTTTGATGCAGGTATATGATTTTGTCTTTAAGGTCATCAATGATCCAACTCTGATCAATGATCTGAAAAAAGTGGATGATGCACAAGGACTTATTGAGATGCTGGAGAAAAGAGGTACGAAATAGATGAATAATATGCTTGCATTGGGTATTCTGGTTGTCGGAGCTTTTTTGATCCAAAGCGCACTGGGATTTTTTCAGATCAGACATTTCGGCAATGAATACAACGAATTGAAGGCGGACGGCAGAGTTGCGATAGGCAAACGGGCAGGGAAATTGACTTCCGGAACGATCATCATGTTCCAACTGGATGAGGAAGGCGTCATCATCAGAGGCAAAAAGCTTCAGGGGACAACAATCTTGGCCAGGTTCAAACCATACAACAATTTCAACGGCAGACTGATCGAAGCCATCAAGGCAGAGGATCCGGATGTGCTGGCTGAAATCAAGATCACCCGCAAAACCATCATGAATGCGGTCACTAATTACAGGATGTTCATAAACGGAGAAATCATTCCGGAGAAAGAATCTCCATTTAAGGAACTGACCAAAAAAATTACAAACATTAAGTTCGGGTAAATCGTGTAAGAAATAATACATATAATAAGGAGTGTTAAATATGGACTTTCTAGTTAAAGGTGCAGAAAGCTTTATCGGATTATTTCAATTAGGTGCAAATACATTTATGAGCTGGATGACCGGCATCGTCCCAATCGTATTGATGCTGATGGTATTCATGAACGTAGTGATCAAGCTGATCGGTGAGGAAAAAATCAATGGCCTCGCACAACGCTTCTCTAAATATTCCTTGGTCAGAAACTGTATCTTACCTTTCTTGGCAGCCTTCATGTTGGGGAATCCCGCATCATTCACATTAGGAAGATTTTTGCCGGAATTCTACAAGCCAAGTTTCTATGCGGCACTTGCACAATACAACCATACGAGTAACGGCCTTTTCCCACATATCAATGCAGGTGAATTGTTCGTATTCCTGGGAATCGCTTCAGGTGTTGAAACATTAGGCTTGAGCACCACGCCACTGGCTATCCGTTATCTGCTTGTCGGGCTTGTGATGAATGCTGTAGGCGCATATGTAACCGACTTCACAACTGCTTATGTCTGCAAAAAATCAGGCATTCAATTGAGCAAAACAGCGAAAGTTCAATAATAACGACCAAGAAGATGTTGCATAAAACAAATAGAATGCATGAGAACGAGAGGGGTATTCATTATGACAAAATATAACAGCATCAAAGTGGAAAAAGGTTCCGGCGGCTGGGGCGGACCACTGATCATCACACCAACAGAGCAAAAACATAAATTCATCTACATCGTAGGCGGCGGAGAAAGACCTGCCATCGTCGACAGAATCGCTGAACTTACAGGGATGGAAGCCGTAAATGGATTCAAAACATCCATTCCGGATGATGAAACAGCCTTGGCTATCATCGACTGCGGCGGAACATTGAGATGCGGCATCTATCCTCAAAAAGGCATCCCAACAATCAACGTCGTTGCCACCGGCAAATCAGGTCCTTTGGCTAAATACATCAACGAAGACATTTACGTTTCAAATGTTGGCTTGAATCAGATTCAAGTCACTGGCGAAACAGCAAATATTGAGACAGTCAACACAGCAGTTGCAGAACCAGTAGTAGAAGAGAAAGTCGCTTACACTACAGACAAAAAGTTGACGCAACAAAACGCAGAAAAAGGCAGCATAGTTGCAAAAATCGGTTTGGCTGCAGGAAAAGGGATCGCTATCATGCTGCAATCAGCCCGTGAAGCGGTGCAGACAGTCTTGCAGACAATCATCCCGTTCATGGCTTTTGTAGCGATGCTGATCGGTATCATCCAAGGCAGCGGAATCGGCAATATGTTCGCGAAACTGATGATTCCGTTGGCAGGTAATGTCTGGGGCTTGATGGTCATCGGCTTCATCTGCTCCTTGCCGATTCTTTCTCCTCTATTGGGACCTGGTGCAGTAATCGCGCAGGTTATCGGAACATTGATCGGTGTTGAAATCGGCAAAGGCAATATCGAGCCAAGCTTAGCTTTACCGGCTTTGTTCGCCATCAACACACAAAATGCTTGCGATTTCATTCCAGTCGGGTTAGGCTTGCAGGAAGCAGAAGCTAAGACCGTGGAAGTCGGCGTGCCATCCGTTCTTTATTCTCGATTCCTGAACGGTGTGCCCCGCGTATTCGTCGCTTGGTTAGCAAGCTTCGGACTATATTAAAAATTCAGAAAAGCTGAACGGGTTCGTTCAGCCCTGAAAGAAATTTAGGAAATCGAGCCGACTGAGCATCGCAGAGCGCAATAGGCTCGATTTATCTAATTTCCGAAGGGCTAACCCGTGAAGCTAGCCATCATTGGGGAATGCGCAACATTTTGCAAATGTGTAAAACACCAAAGGTGATGCACTTCTGAGATTGAATATTTAATAAATTACTATTGCTTTAAAAACTAATAATCGGAAAAGGTGAAGAAAAATGTCAATTTATTCAACGGTAGTCACAGAAATAGGACCCAATGCTAAGGAATTTTTAGCTGAGGATATGATGGTGTTGTTCGGAGACGATGCTCCTGAAGCATTGAGACCTTATTGCTTCCTGATCGAACAAAATGCACTGGAGCAAGATATTCAACTAGGACACGCGTTGGTTATCGGCGACGATAGTTATCGCGTCACAGCCGTAGGTAATGTGGTCAACAAAAACCTCAGGGATCTGGGGCACATCACCATCAACTTCAGCGGAGAAACAGTCGCTGAATTGGCAGGCTCGCTGTATGTTGAAAACAAAACAGTGAACGAAATCGCGGAAGGCACCATCATCAAAATCACTGAAACTGTGGGGTAGTCGCTTATGTACATAGATTCGAACGACATCAAAGCAATCGGAAGTTTTTTGAAAAGCGGATTTCTGAAAGGAGTCACCACCAACCCGACGATTTTGTCGACCGGTTCCGGCAGTCGCTTCAAACAATTACAAGATTTATTGGCTTTGGAGCCGACGGAACTTTTTGTGCAATTGCTGGGTACGACTTCTGAAGAAATGTTTGCCGATTATGAAGCAATAAAGACATTTGATGCAAATCACCGACTTTCGATAAAGATTCCCGTTACACAAGCAGGATTGGAAACAATCAAAAAAGTGAAAGAGGACGATCCGGAGAGAGCAATCCTCGGCACGCTGATCTACTCTGCGGACCAGGGGATCCTGGCCGCTGCAGCCGGATGCGATTATCTGGCACCGTATGTGAACAGGATGCTGAACAATGCGATCGATCCATTCAAAGCGATCCGTTCCATGCGGACGTTCATCGATGCCAGAGGCTACAAGACCAAAATCATGGCAGCGAGCTTCAAAAATTCCCAACAAGTCATCGATTCTTTGGAGGCGGGCGCCCATACTGCCACGATCCCTCCGGATGTCCTGAACAGTATGCTGAACAAGGATTTGGCATTGCAGGCATTGCAGGTTTTTGAAGCAGACGGCCAAGCGTTGTTCGGAAAATACGGAGCATAACCCATCGAACTTGATCATGTGGATTTCACTTACAGAAAAGACTGCCCCATCGGGACAGTCTTTTCTGTTTGGCGGGTGGGTACTTGATAAAAGGCGATTTGGTCTAAGAGCGAGTTGACTTCAGAGGAAATTATGATACGATAGGAACAACAGCAAATGAACTGAATATTCTTTTTTACCACTAGGGGTGCTTTACCGGCGGATGACTGTCCGCCAAAAAGCTGAGATCGAAGTAGGACTTCGAGACCCTTAGAACCTGATCTGGTTTGTACCAGCGTAGGGAAGTGGCAGCCTCTTTTGGCTAAGTAAGTCCCTATTGCATAAGGAACATACAACCACTTTTTTCCGTTGGGAAGAGAGTGGTTTTTTTGTTTGCAAAAATCAAGAGCGGCCGTCCGGATGGGTCGGGACCTTGGCGGAGCGCTCACAGCATATGGAGGGACAGCAATGACATTTTCAGCACAAATCCGCCAAGCGGTCGAACCGATTTGGGCAGCCAGCATGGAGCATCCGTTTGTGAAAGGCATCGGGGACGGCACCTTGCCGTTGGAGAATTTCCGTTTCTACATCCAGCAGGATTCCTATTACCTGACGCGCTTCGCCAAAATTTTGGCTCTCGGCGCGGCCAAAGCACCGGATATCGCGACGACCAACCAGTTCGCCGACTTCGCGAAGCATACGTACAGCGCCGAAATCGGCCTGCATGAACAATTTTCGAAAAGGCTGGGCATCACCGCGGAGGAAAAAGAGTGTTTCAAGCCCGCGCCCACTACCTATGCCTACACTTCCCATCTTTATCGCGCCGGCCACGCAGGTCACCTGGGCGACGTCATCGCCGCCGTTCTGCCTTGCTATTGGCTTTATGCCGAAATCGGCGACGCCTTCCTTGATGCGGCGCCGGAAGAACCGATTTATCAGGAATGGATCGCCACCTATGGCGGGAAGGATTTTCAGGACCGGGTGGATGAGCAGATTGAGCATCTGGATAAGATTGCCGCAGCCGTGAGCGAAGCTGACCGCGAAAGGATGAAAGAGCATTTCATCATCAGCAGCCAGTACGAATACGCATTTTGGGAAATGGCCTATCGCATGGAAACGTGGCCGGTACCATTGGAGCAATAAGAGAAAAAATCAAACACAAAGAGGAGACAGAACAAAATGAAAAAAGAATTGAAGCTTACAGATATTTTGGTGACAATCGTCATCGCCATCGCTTTCGGGATCGTCTACATCCTATGGGGAACGGTCTATTACGCGGTGCAGCCGTTGGGTCTGCATCTTGATCAGCTGTTGTACGGCATGTGGTTCATCGCCGGCACCGTCGCCTATTTCATCATCCGCAAGCCGGGTGTGGCGCTTTTGGCGGAAATCGCTGCAGCTTCAGGCGAATTCCTTTTGGGTTCGCCTTGGGGTCTGACTGTCTTGCTTTCCGGAGTGGTACAGGGGTTGTTTGCGGAATTGGTGTTCATGGCTTTCCGCTACAAACGTTTTGACCTGAAGGTTGCCGCTTTGGCAGCTTCGGCATCTTGTGTGGGTTCGCTTTTGGTGGATGCTTTGAACGGGCAGATCGCTGAGCTGGCTGCTTGGAACTTGGCACTTTACTTGCTTGCCCGATTCGCGGGCTCGATTTTCTTTGCCGGCGTGCTGGCCTATTACTTGGCGGAAGTCCTGGAGGATACCGGCGTGACGAACCTTGTCCGCCCGCTGACGAGTGAAGATTTCACAGATATGGATTAAGGAGGATGGCGGAAATGGAGCAGCAAGCATATGTGGAAAAGCTGAAGTTGAAATTTCCCGGCGACGCCGATTTGTTGTTCAGGGACCTGTCCTTTTCGGTCGCAGCCGGTGAAAAAGTGCTGCTTTTGGGCCCGTCAGGCTGCGGCAAATCCACGCTGCTGCAGGTGTTGAGCGGGCTGATTCCGCAATCGATCGAAGTGCCGATGAAGGCCGAAAAAATCGTGACACCGGCTTCCTGGGGCTATGTTTTCCAGGATCCGGACAGCCAATTCTGCATGCCTTACGTCGATGAAGAGCTTGCTTTTGTGCTCGAAAATCTGTCGATTCCGCGTGAGGAGATGGCTGCCAAAATAGACTTCGCGCTCCGGCAAGTCGGATTGGAACTGGCTGACAGCCACATCCCCATCGCGAGCCTTTCCGGCGGGATGAAGCAGCGGCTGGCGATTGCCTCGGTATTGGTGTTGGATCCGGAAGTGCTCTTTTTGGATGAGCCCTCCGCCATGTTGGACCCAGAAGGGACCGAAACGATCTGGGAGGTCCTGAAGACAGTCTGCAAGGACAAAACGGTCATCATTGTGGAACACAAAATCGATCATGTCCTGGCATTCGCCGAACGGCTTGTATTGTTCGATGCATCCGGCCGCATCATCGCTGATGGACCGAACGAAGAAATCTTCTCGGCCTACAAGGACCAAATGAAGGAGCAGGGCATCTGGTTTCCGGGGGTGTGGGACCAACATCTGGCGGAATCGCCGCTGCAACGGGAGCAGAAGTCCTTTAGATTGCAAAGTCCGCTGTTGGAACTGCGCGATTTCAAAGGATTCCGCAACGGGGATATTAAAATCCGCGGAGAAAGGCTGGCAGCCTATCCGGGTGAATGGATCATCATCCGCGGCCAAAACGGAGCCGGAAAAAGCACATTCCTCCATGCCGTCATGCAGTTCATCAAAACAAGCGGTGGTTATGAGCTGAAGGGAAAGCCAATCAGAAAATTGAAGAATTTGGCTGAACGGGTAGCTTTTGTTTTCCAGAATCCGGAGTATCAGTTCGTGGCGAATACGGTCCATGAAGAGATGGCTTATTCGCTGCGGATGGACGGCAAGGGGAATTCGGAAATTGAAAAGCTTGTGGAGGAATATCTGGAGCTTTTCCAATTGAGCGGACAACGGGAGAACAATCCTTTCCAACTTTCGATGGGGCAAAAGCGCCGCCTGAGTGTAGCGGCGACGATCATCCAAGGACAGCGGCTGATCCTTTTGGATGAACCGACTTTCGGTTTGGATTCCAAAAACACTTTTGCTTTGCTGGGATTTTTGGAGAGCTACCGGAAAAAAGGCGCCGTCATCCTGATGGTGACCCACGATGAAACACTCTCCCGGAACTACGGAACAACGTTTTGGACGGTTGTCGACGGCGAAATCCGGGACACCACCGGATCGGCTACGGATATTCGGACTGCATTCGCCGCTGATTTGCGATTGGAAGGGGGATTGTGCGGATGAGGGAATGGGAATTAGTCAAAGAGACCTGGCTTCACCGTGTCAATCCCAGCCTGAAATTGGGCATGTCGCTGTTGCTCTGCATAGCGGCTATGTTTGTCCGCAACCTTGATGGTATGGCGGCAATCGGCATCGGGCTTTTGGTCCTGTTCCTGCTGTTTACGGGACAGCCGTTGAAGCGGATCTTGTTGCTGTTGATCCCTTTCTGCGCCATTTTCGTATCCACTGCTTCCGCCATGATCCTGTTCGGAAAGGGCGAAACGCTTTGGTTCGAATGGGGGTTGATCCGCATCACCGAGGAAAGTTTTTTGCGGGGGATGCTGATTGGCCTGCGCGCATTGGTCTTCGCGGTGTTGGGTTTGACCTTCGCATTGACGACGCGGCCGATCAATTTGTTTTATTCGTTGATGCAGCAGCTTCGGCTGGATCCGAAATACGCCTACAGCTTCATGGCGGCGCTGCGGTTGATCCCGATCATGACGGAAGAATTCGAAACGATCCGCAATGCCCGCAAGGTGCGCGGCAGCGAAAGGGTGAAGGGATTGCAGGGTATCCTCTTCAAGCTGAAAGTCTACACCATCCCGTTGCTATCCGGCAGCATCCGGCGTGCGCATCGCATCGCCGTGGCGATGGAAGCGAAACGGTTTTCCGGTAATGTGAAGCGAACCTATTACTATGAGATCGGCTTTTCCCGCAACGATTTCGTTTTCCTCGCGTACATGGCGCTGCTTGCGGTCATGAGTTATGGGGCGAAGTATTGGATAGGTTGAGGAGTTTTTGCATGGAGAAGTAGTGGGGTTGCCCAACTCCGGCCAAGGAGGCTTCACCGGAGTTGGATCCGGCATTCAGATGCCGTCTTCCGGCCAGCTGAAGCTTCATCGGAGAAGGATCCATTCATTACCGGGCTCCTCCGGCGAACGAAAGGCTCGCCGGAGGAGCTGACGGGTATGTTTTTGCAGTCTTGTTGTCTGTCTCTGTAGGATTGCAGCTGCAAATTGGCTGGCGAATATGCACAAAAAAGGGGCGGTCTCATTACGAGACCGTCCCTTTTTGTTGCGGTGCCTTCATGTCGAAGTGCAATGCGATTTATTTGGCTGATTGACTGTTATTCAGCTTGGCAAGATTGATCGCGGACGCCGTTTTTGCCGTCATTGTCCGTTTCATCCGTACCGTATTGGTTGCCGTCGCCGTCTGCTTCGCCCGTGGCGTATTGGTTGCCGTCGCCGTCTGTTCCGCCTGTGCCGTTTTGATTAGTGCCCTGATTGGCTTGCGTACCAGTTCCGTCGCACGTTCCGCTTTTCTCGCGGGCGCGTTTCATGGTTGCCTCTTCATTGCCTTGTTTTTTTGCGCCTTCATTTGTGCATTCGCCTGACTTGATTTGCTCTTGGGTCATAGTGCCGTTCTGGGCTGCCGTGTCGCTCGCTGCCAGTACCGGTGCGGCACCTCCAACAAATAAGCCTGCAACGGATAGGATAGTCATGATTCTTGTCTTGTTCATTTTTGTTTCCCCCTGGAATGTTTTTTTGTTATTTCTTACTGACCTAAGAATAATCAAAAAGTATGGCAGAAGCGTGTTTTTTACGGCACATTTGTATGGTATTATCGGGGTGACAACATAATCTTGCCATATTTTTCAAGTATGATTTCCCCGAGGAGGGATTCCGATGGTAAAGCTATTGATTGCGGATGATAATAAACAGATAACATCCATCCTGAAGGAGTATTCAGAAAAGGATGGCTACGAGGCGGTCGTCGCCTATGATGGCGAACAGGCGCTGCAGGAGTTCGGGAAAGGCAAATTCGATCTGATTTTGCTGGATGTGATGATGCCGAAAAAGGATGGCTTCGAAGTGTGCAGGGAAATCCGGAAAGTTTCTGCTGTCCCAATCATTATGGTGACAGCTCGAGGGGAAGATTTTGAACGGATCATGGGCCTGGACATAGGAGCGGACGACTACATCGTCAAGCCTTTTTCGCCGGGTGAAGTAATGGCGCGCATTCGGGCAATCCTGCGGCGGCTAGATCAGACACCTGACAATAAGGATCACCATAAACTCTACGTCCATGAAGATCTGGAAATCCGGTTGGACGAGTTCATCGTGAAAATTGCTGGGCATCAAGTCCATCTCACGAAAAAAGAGATCGAGTTGCTTTGGATTTTGGCGACGAACAAGAACAAAGTGTTCAGCCGCGACAATCTGTTGGATAGCGTTTGGGGCTACGATTATTTCGGCGATAATCGGACGGTCGACTCGCACATCAAACGGCTGCGGGCAAAGGTCGACCAAATTCCCCATCCGTCGTGGGATATTAAAACCGTTTGGGGCATCGGCTATAAGTTTGAGGTGAATCCGGATGAAGTATAAGATCACCCGCAAGCTAGTCCTCTATTTCACATCCGTCATCCTGCTGTTTTCCTTGGTTGTCGGAGGGGCCTTCCTGCTTCTGTTCACCCGGCATACCGAAGATATTTATCGGGCGGATATGCAGGAACGGGCTGAGGCGATCGCGGCCGGCGTAGCCGATTATCTGGAAGACGGGAGTCCCGCTTTAGATGAGGTTGCGCTCACTGCAAAGGGCAGTGCCAACGGTAAACAAACAGGAACTGCTCTGCTCGCGCAAAGTGGTGCCACGGGTACGACCGGGCGCAACAATGTAAACGGATACAACGCCTATATCACGGCCATTCAGGATATCGCGATGGGCGAGGTGTGGATCGTCGACCAATCCGCAGAGACGATCAGTGTCGGGACCGGCAAAAAAGAGATCACCTATGCGGAACTACCAGGCGCTGCGCTGGCGCTTGTCGACGAGGTATTCGAAGGGGAAGTCGCCTTCAGCGAAGG